>CAKZYM010000050.1 GCA_937884685.1 uncultured Calothrix sp. | reverse complement strand
AAAAAAGATTTGCGGAGTTTAAAACGTTCTTATAACGATAAGCGACGCAGTAAATTTGTAGCAAAGCCAGATAATAAGGCATTTGTGCAGAAGAATAAAGCACGACTTAAAGATAAAAGTTCTAAATCTAAAACTGGGAGTCCACAAATACAGGCACCCGTTGAAGATGTAGTCTTAGATTTTTCGCAACGCGGCTACGTGCGACGAATTAGTTCCTCTGCAAAAAGGTCAAAATTTGACACCGGAGTTCCTGATTATGATTTCATCATCCAGGCTGACGAAACCAATACTCAGAAAGACTTACTAGTTGTAACCAGCGGTGGTAAAGCTTATCCGTTACAAATAGGAGAAATTCCTGCCACAACAGGAAAAGCAGCGCGAGGAACACCGTTAATTACTTTGCTTACATCTACGGCTCAAAGTCAAAATGAATCTATTGTTGGTCGGCTAGTAATTCCAGAAAAATCAACCGCTACTGATGTGGTTCTTCTAACTAAACAAGGACGTATTAAACGTTTATCAGGTGAAGAACTGACTAATGTAACTCGTCGTGGAGTTACTATTTTAAAACTAAAAGAAAATGACGAATTACTGTTAACTAAGTTTGTTAATAGTGGCGAACATCTAGTTTTAGCTAGTTCTGGTGGAAGACTGCTACATTTTGAAGTTAATGACGACCAACTTCCTTGTATGGGTCGTACTGCTGTTGGTCTTCAGGCTTTGCGCGTTGGAAAACAACAACAAATTATTGGCTGCACCAGCTTTGAAAAAAATCATAATTTATTGCTGATTACTCAATTGGGATATGCCAAACAACTCAGTGCAAATAGATTAAAATTAGGCAATCGCGGCGATTTAGGCGCTCAAGCATTTAAGTTTTCCGTTCCAACTGACAACATTGTGGGTATAACGTTAGTTAAACCGCAAACTGAAATAGCCCTCGTTACCAGTCATCAACGAGTCATACGTTTAGACGGGGAAAGCGTACCTTTATTAACTAAAAATGATAAAGGTGAAAAGGTTGTTGAACTCAATCGGGATGAACAGATTCTTAGCGTTCATGAAGTTGCGGTCGAAAACAATTCTTAAAAAGTTGTACTCTGCGAGAAAGCTCCCCTTCCAGGTCAATAAGTTGAAGGGGAAGATGTTCTTCCCCCCAAATTGAAATGCACATAAAGGTAAACGCTAACACTTTTCCCCTTTAGCCGTTACCTACTTTTACACCGAACCCTGCGCTACGCTGACAAGTAAACGAGAGAGCAAATTTAATTTTCCGGAGACCAGATTATTCAATATTTTGAGCAATTATATTAACGAAAATAATATCCCGAACTCAGGTTAGCTATTAAATCGTAATTGCAGTACTAATGTTCTGTATAAAATTATAATTATTGATTGCTTTCTATATTTAATCAAATATCTAATACATAAGATTATTTATGTCAACACATTTTTACATTTTTGTTGTAAAACGTTGTATTTTGATGAAAAAATGCTATAAAATGTTGCTATATGTAACTAATAATTAATAATTTAGTTTGGAGAAATAAGAATGACAGATTCAACAAAAGCACCAATTGCAACAACTGAAGACCGTAATGCTTGGCGCTGGGGCTTTACTCCTCAAGCAGAAGTTTGGAACGGTCGCTTAGCAATGATTGGTTTTTTAGCTGCTGCTTTAATCGAACTTTTTTCTGGTAAAGGCTTTTTACATTTCTGGGGTATCCTTTAGATTTTGATTTAGAGGATGCTGAAATTTTCAACTTATTTTATTTATAAACAAATTAAAGACCTAAGAGGTAATCCTCTTAGGTCTTTTTTGCCGTTTGTCGTTATTGAATTAACAGCAAACGACTGAATATAAATAATTTACTAGCGGATATATTCTTTAAGAACGCTATTACGATTGGGGTGACGTAGCTTACGTAGTGCTTTTGCCTCAATCTGACGAATACGTTCGCGCGTTACATTAAAAATTTGTCCAATCTCTTCAAGAGTTTTCATACGACCATCATCTAAGCCATAGCGCAATCTAAGAACATCGCGCTCGCGAGGGCTGAGACTGTCTAAGACTTTTTCGAGGTCTTCACGTAGTAAACTCTTAGAAACTTGGTCTTCTGGTGTTTCGCCATCAGACTCAATAAAATCACCCAAACGGGAATCTTCTTCTTTACCGATGGGAGTTTCCAAAGAAATTGGTAGCTGAGCAGATTTAGCAATAAATCTCAGCTTTTCAATAGTCATCTCCATACGAGTAGCTATTTCTTCCTCGGTGGGTTTGCGTCCCATTTCTTGAGAAAGAAGCTTGGTAGTTTTCTTAATGCGGGAGATGGTTTCGTAAAGGTGAACCGGTAGACGAATTGTCCGAGATTGGTCGGCAATTGCACGGGTTATAGCTTGACGAATCCACCATGTAGCGTAGGTCGAAAACTTATAACCTTTTTCATGGTCGAACTTTTCTGCGGCTCGAATCAAACCAAGACTACCTTCCTGAATTAAATCTTGGAAAGATAAGCCGCGATTCATGTATTTCTTCGCAATCGAAACTACAAGGCGCAGGTTAGATTGAACCATTTTATCTTTCGCCCTACGTCCGACGTGAAGGCGATAGCGGAATTTTTGCAAAGGTAATTGTACCGCTTCTGCCCATTCGCTCTCTTGAGGTTGGCGTTCCAACTGCTGTACTAGTCTATCGCCTACTCTCTCTAATTCAAGCAAATCAGCAATTTTACGTGCCAATTCGATTTCTTCGTCTGCTCTTAGAAGGCGAATTCTACCGATTTCCTGTAAATACAGGCGAATTGAATCTTCGGTGTAATGCTTTTTCTTGGCTTGTGTCCGACGACGACTCTTAGCTGCTTTTCCAGCTTTTGCTGCGTCACCGGTTCCAGGCCCTACAAATTCTTCTTCGCCTTCATTAATTAAATCTTCTTCTTCTTCTTCGTCGTCGATTAAGATTTCTAACTCCATCTCGGGCTGATTTATCACTCCCAATGATGGTTGATAAATATTTTCGAGTACGTTGTTAGCCTGGTTCATGCCGCGTTCCTCATGCTCCTTGCAGAATCAATTACTTCGGATGGTGTTTTTTGTACTTAGAACTGTTTGTTAAACAGGTTCAATGTTTCCATTTTTCGTACATGTTCAAGCCCACTTTTCAACAAACATTATGAAGTTTTTGTATTGGTTGCAGTTGATTGCTACCTTGCGACTACCTCAAGTGACTTTTATCGTTACTACAAATTGCTTATTAGCACTTTGCGTTCCAAAAGTCATAAACGAGGAAGAGCAACTTCGGCGTGTTGTGAAAAGTAAACACCACGATTAATGTCGTTACTTAAAACTTCCGACTTCTTTTTAGAAAAATTCAACTTTCGGGTCATCAACCGCCCTCATATATAAATTAATATGACTTGGGTAAGATTTTCCAGAAAGACTGTTCCGATTGTAGCCTGTTTCACAGAAATTGCACTATGCCTGACTGTGGTATCCATAAAGTAATAAGTTTATTAATGGTCTGTTCTAGCAAAAACACATTAAAGATTGTAGGCATTTTGTGTAATTTTTTTCCAAATTTTTGGAACTACACGCTTCATTCTTAATGTTAAACAACCATTCATACACTTATACTTTTGATTCAAGTCAATAAAGGCAACATTGTACAGAGAGGGGATTACCCGACTGTTCGCAATTCTAGTTGAATTTAAGCGATTAATGTTGATTAAGACTCTACCCAGATGGATGTAGGCTGTAACATTTTCTCGTAAAATTAGATGTAGATACCGCGCTATAGTTCCTTGTTTTATACTCTGTCAGATTCGAGTAACGGTACGAGTAACGGTAAGTCAAAATCGTAATTAAGGATACTTTTACCCTCTATTAACATTTCTTGGCTGAAAATATAGACGTTCATCCAATATTACTCTTCGTAACTAAGCAAATCATTCAAATGAATCTACTTGCTTATAACTACACCTTAGCGCACCATTTAAATTTCAGCCTTAAGAATCTTGACAAAATTTTGGGATTGATACATAGAGACGTTAGTCAAATAGTGTATTCGTCCTTAGTGTTTGACTTGACATGAAATTAACCGCTTCAGAACAGTAAATTAACAGTTGCCTTTACTTAGAACAAATGCAAACTTTATCACTCACGTATTTGTCAGTAAAAGACAGTATACTTTACAATCGTATGTTTCTAATCCGTGGAGAAATAATTATACTTCTCTAGTAATATAAACCGGCGTTGCATGTACTCAACATTTACGAATTAATGACACACGTTTAAAAAAATCATAAAGCTACTATCCTGGATATTCTGTTCAATTTTCACCTTACCTCTTCCGGAAGATTGACAAATTTACTTTTTTGCTTATAAGTTGTTGGATTTTAAGTAATTGCCTTGTATTATGATAATGATTTAGTCAATCAAGTTACATAAGTAATTTTGCTTTGTTAAAAGTATAAATTATATTTTACAAAATAGAATAATTAAATTTTAGCCAATCAAAAATATACAAAAGTAATCATATTAAACTAGTATTACTAGGTATAGAAAAGCAACCAGTAATCAAAGCTCTTTCATCGAAGCCACTTACTGATTGCCAATAACAATAAATAATTCAGAATTAGAAGTAAAACAAATATTAGATATCTAAATCTGTCATATCAAGTTTAGAACTGTGGGTTTCGATAAACTCACGACGAGGTGCAACGCGGTCACCCATTAAAATTGTAAAAATTCGGTCGGCTTCTGCCGCATCTTCAATTTCCACTCTTTTTAAAGTTCGGGTTTCTGGGTTCATAGTGGTATCCCAAAGTTGAGTTGCCATCATTTCACCCAAACCCTTAAATCTTTGGATAGTGTACTTGGCATTTTGGGGCATTTCATTAGTAACCAAGTTTTGCAATTCGCGGTCGCTATAGCAATAGTAATGATTGCGTCCCCGTTCTACTTTGTATAAAGGCGGACAAGCGATATAAATGAAGCCATCTTGAACTAAAGCTTTCTGATATCTGTAGAAGAAAGTTAATAGTAAAGTTCGGATGTGCGCTCCGTCTACGTCAGCATCTGTCATGATAATGATGCGATGATATCGAAGAGCAGTTGAATCAAATTCTTCACCTTTAACACCCAAGCCTAATGCGGTGATTAGAGATTGAATTTCATTGTTTTTTTAGATTTTGCTGTCGTCGGTTTTCTCAATGTTGAGAATTTTACCCCGTAAAGGCAGAATTGCTTGGAAGCGTCTGTCGCGTCCTTGCTTGGCACTGTTATGTACAAATACCCCGCTTGCTAAAGCAAAGTTGTGGGTGTGAGGGACTTCAATATCGTAAACGTCTACACATTCTTCTAAACGCTCAATCTTAACTATACGATGATTGTAGTTTGCAACAGCTTCACAAGCTTTATTAGTATCACCTTCAAAATAACGCTCACAAAATTTGTCAAAGCGTAATAAAGACTTATCTTTTGTTTCCAGACGAAACTCCTGATAAGCATTTAAATCAATGCTTCCTTGCTCAACTTCAATTTGTTTGAGAGCAGCAATAGTTTTACCGTAGTAAGTTTCGTTAAGTAGTTTAACTGCTGTTAAACGATGCTGCCCATCTATTATTGCAAATGATTCAGGCTTTTCTAATTCGTTCGTAAACAACCAAGAATCTGAACGAGGATTCCAAACCATCTCGTAACCATCAATAGTAATTCTTGGTTCGTTTG
>CAKZYM010000049.1 GCA_937884685.1 uncultured Calothrix sp. | reverse complement strand
ACTAACGGGTAAATTCAACCAGTCACTTAATTCAGAAGCTAACCATTCAAGTTCGGATTCGTGAGCAATTGCACCACCATCTTGAAGTTTGTATTTTCGGACTCCGGTACTAATAATTAATTGAGCAAAAACTTCTGTTTTCTCACCATCGGAGTTTTTCACAATGTGTCTGGGAATGTAAGTTAATTTATTAATATCTTTTTTAAAAGATGCACCGGGACGTTGAAAATCAAATCCCAATATTTCGTAAAATTTGGTAATTCGTTCTTTAGTCAAACACAATCTAACTTTTCCAAACAGTGAAAAAATAAAGCTGTAAATTAAAAAGAATCCAGAACCCCAAAAAGGAAGAGAAAGAAGAGCAAATAGTAAATTTATTGGAAACGTACTGCTACTAAAAGCTCCAACCGTCCATAATAATGTCAGTGAATTCCAAGCAGTCGCAAATAAACCCAAATATATTAAAGATGGTTGAAAACCGATTGCTGGAATCAATATTTCTAAATTATCCTTACCTTTGTGAAGTATAACTTTGCTTCCTGATGGTTTAGTTAATTTGATTGCATCGGATTTAAATTTATCTTGAATGCTGCTTAATAATAAATGCTGACTTTTGGGAATCCAACTTTTACCATTCCAAGACCAATCACCTCGGATAATTTGAGAAAGTGAATTAGAAACAGAATTAATATCTAGTTTTGGCTGCTGTAATCCTATTAATGCTTCACGAGCAGACTTTATTCTGGTTTCTATAGTTGGTTCGGTAGTAGCTTTCAACCACTGAGTAAATTCCGGACTCAAGCTGGTTACATCTTCAAATTGGATGCGTCCATCACGAACGGGTAAATCTGCTGGATGAGTACCAGTTACCAAATAAATCAACGTCGCACCCAAACTGTAAATATCCGAAGCCGGTACAGTGCGATCGCCGAATTGTTCGATGGGCATATATCCATAGGTTCCAACTACGGTACGAGTCCCAAATTCTTTAACAGCAGCAGTTTGTACGGAACCAAAATCAATTAAATGTACATCTCCGACATGATTTCCCGACCTATCCGACAATAAAATATTGCTTGGTTTAATGTCGCGATGAATCACGGGTGGGGAAATTGAATGTAAATAAACTAAAATATCTAAAATTTTTATCGCGATTTGTTTAACTTCTGCTTCGTTAAAACAGCGTCCCGAATTTAGATGTTGTTCTAAAGTTTGGGCAGGGATATAAGTTTGTACCAAAGCAAATCCCGATATTGGTTTTTTAAGCTCAAAATAATCGATATAGCCCGGAATTGAGCTATGTGATAGATTCTTTAAGGTTCGAGCTTCCCGTTCAAATAACTTGAGGTCATCCCATACAAAATCGTTGTGAAAAGAAAGTAACTTAATGACAGCCAATTCGTGGGAGTGTAAATCGCGAACCTTGAGAGTTATTCTTCCAGTCTTTTTTCCTAATATAGAAAGTACTTCATAGCGATTATCCAATAACTCACCAATCATTTTGACGCACCCCCGCTTGAGTTTGAATACTTCTATGCGCTATAGACGGCTTTAACAGTTTGATATTGGTAGCCCCAAAAAAATTATTATATCTGACTAACCTTTTTATTATGACTAATAAATTGTGGCCTTATATCACTCCAGGAATTCCAGATGAACTATTCGAGCGTTTACCAGGAATTCCTTTAAGTAAGCGAGAAATACGATTATTACTAATTTCCCAACTGCGACTGCAACAATCGGATGTACTATGGGATATTGGTGCGGGTACGGGAACCATTGCCATTGAAGTGGGATTACTATGTCCCCAAGGAAGGATTATCGCCGTTGAAAGAGATGAAGAAGTAGCCAATCTGATTCGTCACAATTGCCAGCGTTTTGAAGTCAAAAACGTAGAAGTAATTGAAGGTAGCGCACCAGACTGCTTACATCATCTAAAAGTTACACCCCAAAGGGTTTGTATTGAAGGAGGTCGTTTTGTCAGCGAAATCTTACAAACGGTCTGGAAATACCTGCCCTCCCACGGACGAGTAGTAGCAACAGCTGCTAATCTAGAAAGTCTTTATGCTGTTTCCCAAAGTTTTGCGAATTTACAAGCTCGCAACGTTGAAGTAGTTCAATCTGCTGTAAACCGTTTGGAAACAAGAGGATTTAGCCAAACCTTCAAAGCTGTAGACCCAATTTTTATTCTCAGTGGTGAAAAGTTGGATTGATAAAGTTGGGAAAGTAGCAAGTAGCGAGTAGCAAGTTGGTACAACAACACGGTTTATTTATACAGTAATAAATAGTTTTGATTGAAGTAATCGTTATTTATCTCACCGGAAACCTACTTTTTTACTTACTACTTGCTAAATACTCCTAAATCCCGTTAGCAATCTAAAATCCCTGCATAAACGCATCCGTTATCAAAATCTCAAATATAAAATCTAAAATCCAAAATTCTATGTCTTTGTCTCGGGTTCTAAGTGGAATTATTGCAATAGCCTTAGCTTTGGGTGGCACTCTTTTAGGAGGGTGGTATTTTACATTTTTCTATGTAATCATCATCTTTTTAGGGCAACGAGAATATTTTAATTTGGTACGAGCCAAAGGCATAGCTCCAGCAGGTAAAACGACAATGGTTGTCAGTCAAGTTTTGCTGGCAATCTGTACCATCGATAGTAGTTTAGCTGATGCTGTAATGCCAGTAGCTGGTACATTTATTTGTTTTTACCTGCTGTTTCAACCAAAAATGGCATCTATAGCCGATATTTCCGCTTCAATTCTCGGCTTGTTCTACACCGGATATTTGCCTTCTTATTGGGTTCGTTTGCGAGCAATCGATACTGCTAATTTCAGCAATTTACCTTTGGGAGGTTATTTTCCACCTTCTCTCACAGCATTTATTGGTAGAGAAAACTTTTCAACTTTACCATTAGGATTAGGTGTTACCCTACTAACCTTTATGTGTATATGGGCCGCTGATATCGGAGCTTATTTTGTTGGTAAATATTTCGGGAAAACACCTTTATCCGGTATTAGTCCGAAAAAAACTGTGGAGGGAGCAATTTTTGGGATTACAGCTAGCGTAGTAGTTGGAATCGGAGTAGCCTACTACATCAACTTACCCGATTTTTATCTTACCGGAGCCGCATTAGGTTCCCTTATCGGAATAGCCAGTCTTTTAGGAGATTTAACCGAATCAATGCTCAAACGAGACGCAGGGGTCAAAGATTCTGGAGATATCATTCCCGGTCACGGAGGAATACTAGACCGTACCGACAGCTATATATTTACTGCTCCCTTGGTTTATTACTTCGTTACTCTTTTGCTGCCGTTGCTTAGTTAAAGAGTGAGACAATCTTTAGAGCAGGGGAGGCAGAGGAAGCAGGGGAGGCAGAGGAGGCAAATAAATTTTTTCTCCCTCCGCTTCCTCCGCTTCCTCCGCTTCCTCCGCTCTCCTAACTGTTCACTGTTCACTGAAAATATTCGTTACAAATAAATAATTTCTCCCCCATATTGATGATTGGTCGCTTATCATGGATTCACATTAATCATTCCTCGACAAATAATTTTTCCGGGGAGCAAGTTTAGGTCTTGAATTTCCACATCAGACCCTAAATCAAGATACTCGCCGTCGCTACTTTCAAACAGAGTTTTTGTATTGCTTGTAACAGAAATCGGTGCAATTCTTAACTCATGGGTACTGAGTAAGTTTAATCCTAGACAAAATAATAGAGCTTGAGGATTGTTTTCCTCATCAATTGTGGCGTTTATTACCAGTTGACTATCTTTAATTTGTACTTTTTGCCAACTAATTGACTGATTATTTAGGGTATCTGACCATAGGAACTTAACTAGAATATCATTCAAAGCAGTTGATAGTAATGTACTAGATAAAGAAGCTGATAAATCTTCTTCTACTTGACTTAGTTTACAGAATACTGATACGTTTTCTAACAATCGTAGCTGTTCTCCTTTGAGGATAGAGCCAATATTAATACGAATATTTTCGGCCACTAAATCAATAAAAGATAAATGAAGACCTTGATAAACAGCTTTATCGGCAATAATTGATACACTGGGTATGTAG
>CAKZYM010000048.1 GCA_937884685.1 uncultured Calothrix sp. | reverse complement strand
TTTTTCTTTGTATTTATATGCCAAAATATTAAGAACAATGAATTGACAAATAGAATTGATTTAGGAAAGAATATTTAATAATGAATTGAGGAGGTACTCTGAGTATTATTCTTAAACGAAATACCAACCGCATACCTTTACCCTGGATGATTAATACTTCTTAAGAAAACAATCTAAAATTCAATGCATAGTACCACTGCTCGAACAGTTGTTAAGTTCAACGATGTCTTTTATCTCAGACACAAGGACGGACAATACTTGGTATCAGCAGATAGGGGACGATACAACTGTCCTCGATTAGGTGATACAGGTAAAGTAAAACTACAACTTGAGGGTAGAGAAGAAGCTGAGTGTCTCAAAGATGGTGACAGAGTAAAAATCCGTTCTTTGGAAACGCTTTTGGGGGACTATGATATTTTAGGTGCTTTTTCCGATGTTTACGAGAACAAAGGAATCTTTTAAATATCAGGTTTGTCATACCGATAAGTTTGATGAAGGTGTGTTGGAAGGGGAAATACAAGCATCATTATGTGAGGGACGAGATTATACAGTTTATGTCGATTTCGATGATTGTTTAGAAAGGGGTAATACTTATTATTATCGGTTTGTTTATAAGGGAATATTTAGTAAGGTTGGTTGTTGTCAAAGTTTGAGGAAACACGATGTAAATGTGAACAAGTTTCGTTTAGCAATTTTGACTTTTAGAGTGTTATAAAGTTGTATTTATAATTGGTTCTTTTGATAAATGTTTCTACGAACTAAAGTTAATTTACATACATACTAAAACAATTATGAATCAACGCGGTGTAACAATATGGTTTACTGGTTTAAGCGGTGCTGGAAAGACAACTATTTCTAAAGCTGTTGCAGAAAAATTGCGTTCTCAAGGCTATAGATTAGAAGTTTTAGATGGCGATATAGTAAGGCAAAATTTAACTAAAGGGTTAGGTTTTAGTAAAGCAGATAGAGATGAGAATATACGTCGAATTGGCTTTGTTTCTCATCTTTTAACTCGTAACGGTGTAATTGTTTTGGTATCGGCAATATCCCCGTATCATGAAACCAGATTGGAGGTGAAGCAGAAAATTGGTGACTTTGTAGAAGTTTATGTCAATGCTCCTTTAAAAGTTTGTGAGGAGCGAGATGTTAAAGGTTTATATAAACGAGTGCGTAGGGGAGAAATTACCAATTTTACTGGAATTGATGACCCTTACGAAGCTCCTGTTAATCCTACTGTTGAGTGTCGGACTGATTTGGAAACGGTGGAAGAAAGCGTGATGAAAGTTTTAGATAGGCTTGAGGAGTTGGGTTATTGCAGTGACAAGTTGAAAGTGGGAGTAGGTTGAATGAATTAGATTTATTTAATTAAATAGTTATTGTTGAGACAAAACTTAATATTCTTTGTATGTTCAAAGTTTATTTAATAAAATTGGAGAATATATTATGATTCGGATTTTATCAATTGATGGTGGTGGCATTCGTGGCATTATTCCTTTAAAAGTGCTTGAATATATTGAATGCCAGACAGGTAAGCAAATTCACGAGTTATTTGATGTCATAGGTGGAACATCAACTGGGGGAATTATTGCTCTGGGGTTAAATTGTAAAAAACCCGGAAGCGATGAAATTTATCAGTCAACAGAGTTGTTAAAGTTCTATATTACTCAGGAAGATGTTAAACGAATTTTTAAACATAAAATTTTTAGGCAATTAGAAAATGAAGAAGAAATTGATGAAGATAGCGCTTTAAAAGAAACAATAACAGCTGATGAGTCACTACGTCGCCCAGGATATCTTGGTCCGTACTATGTTTCTGATAGTATCGAAAATTATCTGAAAGAGAAGTTTGGTGAAAATACGAAGATATCGGAATTAGAAACAAAGCCAGACGTGACAGTGTTTAGTTACGACATTCAGAATGATTGTCCGTACTATTTTAATAGCACAGAAGCTCGTAAAAATCCTAAAGATGATTATTGCGTTTGGCAGGCTGCTCGGGCAACCTCAGCAGCTCCCACTTATTTTCCAGCCGCAAAATTTGCTTCTGAACCAGATTCACCTATCTTTGTTGATGGTGGAGTTTACATTAATAATCCGGCACTTACGCTTTTGATTCAAGCGAAACAACTGTATCCTAAAGAGCAAAACTTTCTACTGGTTTCTCTTGGGACTGGAGATACGAAATTATCAGACGCTGACGACTTAGCAAACGCAGGAGCTTATGGGTGGTTAATAAAACACCAGGGAGCCCTATTAGAGGTGATGATGAAGGGTGCTTCCTATACTATTGATCGACAATTGCAAGAACTGGTATCAGAAAAATCAAATTCAGGGTTTAAGATTCCAAGCTTGAAGTCGTATGAGCGTTACCAGAAAGAGTTGTTAGAAAATATTGCAATGGACGATATTAAACCTCAAACTATAGATAAATTAAAAAGTATAGGTGAAGCTCTTGTAAAGGAAAAGGAAGATAGTCTGAAGAAACTTTGTAAGGAGTTAGTAGGAAATTAAATAGCGTATAAAGTGCTTCAGTCAAGTGTAACTCACTGGGTTTTTAACTTTGATGGAATTTTCTCGACCTAAAGGAGTTTAGATAATCAATGCCTATTTATTATAAAGATAATGTATCTCAGTTCGATGAAGCTTTGGTCGAAGCAGATATGTTTACAGAGCTAGAAAAAGCAAATGCAGAGGCAGTAGGATTGTTGTTTAAAAAGGAATACATTTCATCAGTAAATAATTTCAATTCCTCCCTTCAAAGCTTTTTTGAGCAGGTGTATCCCGATCAAAGGCTAATTCCTTTCCTGGGAAAACGACTAGCTCTTGCTGAGTTTGCTGAAACAGGAACTTGCTTTCTTGTCAATAAAAATCTTGTTTTTTCTGCTAAACATATAATTGAAGGAAGAGACCCAAAAGATTTTCGAGTTATTTTTAAGGGATGGCAAAATAAGACAGGAAAGTTAGTGAAAACCCCTATTTATAAGTTAAAATCAATCAAGCAACAAGGCTCGCAAAATGAAGACTGGGTGGTATTGGAGTTGGAAGAAAATGTAAATGACATCAAACCTCTCAGAACAATCCGGGATAGCCAAATCAAAGAGAAAGCCAAATTATATATTCTTGGGTTTCCTCTTTCTCTTCCACAAAGATGCGGGAAAGGTAAAGTCATAAATAATGAATTGAATGATATAAGCATGAAAACCCAGGTGGACGCTTTCATTGGCAACTCAGGATCTCCTGTTTTCAGTGAAGATGATAATACCGTCGTAGGTATGTATGTTTCATCTGGTGATGATTTCAATATGCAAAATACGCAGAATGTAACCGTAGTAATGGACGGGGAAAACGGTAAAAACACTAATACGGACAGGGTTTTAAAAATTCCATCCGAAGCAAATTTTGGTGCTTGAAAACTGCGCGATCGCGGTTACTAGATTTTGGAAATGAGGAGCGATTACCTTGTTTTCTAGTTTTTAGGATTGTTTCGTTTCAATATGAGATACTTTTAAATTTCGCAATCCCTTGGAAGACAATTCTGCTATTCCATGAATTTGAATTCTATTATTGCTTTTTCAACCTTAATTTCTAGTTGTTATGTCAACACAATCACTAACTCGTTATCTTACTATTGCCAATACGCGCTTTCACTATAGGTGGCTACGCAATATGTGCCAATGCAAGCAATGCTTAGATCAGCTTACCTCAGAGCAGGTTCAACAACGTGCCTCAAGCTCAGAGCCTTTGACTGTGGAACAGCAAGATGACAAACTAATTATTGATTGGAACGAAAATCCTGCCCACCGCAGCATCTACTCCATTCGTCGGCTGCTTGCTTGCGTAGGTAATTCCCAGGTCGAAAACCTTAAAAGTCCAATCATTTTATGGGATAAAGCACAGCTAGATTCTAACTCCGTAGAAAAATTTGACCCTAACATATGTTCTCAAGAAACCTGGATGAACCAGTTGTTTAAATTTGGATTTGTTGTTTTAACAAATATTGCCACTGACAAATTTGAACCTTTTGTATCTTCTTTAGGAGAACTTATTCATACTCCAGGTTATGAGAAAATAGAGTCTGTAAGGATAGATCCAAATCATCATCGTAGAGAACTGTTCAGGACAGGTGCATCTCTAGCACCACATACTGATAATGGTTATCGCTCTTATAAACATCGAATGGCACAGTTTCTTTATTGTGCAGAAAATAGTGTCAGTGGTGGTGAGTCACTTGTAGTAGACGGTTTCCACATTGCTGAAGATTTACGTCACAAATATCCCGATTACTTTCAAATATTGGCAGAAACTCCCGTGCAGTTTCTGCGTGTTCAGCACGAACAAGAATATTTTTATGCTCCTACAAACCCAATTTTTGAGCTTGATAGGCAAGAAAATATTGTCGGAATACGCTTTTGTGAAAGAAACTGTATTCCTATTTTACCATTTGAGGAAATGGAGCGTTTCTACAAGGCTTATGAAATACTTGTATTTGAATATCTAAATAACCCCAACTATCAATATCGTTTCCGATTAAAAACTGGA
>CAKZYM010000047.1 GCA_937884685.1 uncultured Calothrix sp. | reverse complement strand
TGTTTGCGTGCGATTCTTTGGGCTTATCAGTTCCAGAGGTAGGTCGTGTGGGTATTTGGTTTGTAGACAATCTCTATCCAGGATTTGATAATATTGAAGGGATTCAAAGAGATGAAGAATTTCAAGCATCTCGTATATTCCGCTTAAGTGGAGAAATCCAAAAGCTTTTTCAACAACAACTTAGTTTATTGTCTGAAGAAGAATTTGCAGTATTTTTAAAAAATTTACATCAAGAAACAGTGATCGGACAAGAATTTGTAGCGACTTGTCAAACCCTCGGCTTGCAACCGCCACAGAAGGGAAAAATAGAGGAATGGTTGCTTTCAAGAATGGGACAACAAAAGCAGCTTGACCAAAGTAGCGTGTCAGAAGCGGACTCTACAGTAGAATCGCACTCAGCAGAATATAATTTACTTGGAGCAAATTCGCAACCGTTTTTAGAATACTTGTTGACATTGGATAAAATGCCAACCGAAGAAGAGCAGGTTTTGATTGCTAGTCGGTTTGGTGTAGAGTCAACACATCTTACAAAACTAATATCTCGGATAAGGTTTAGCGAAAATGATTAGTTGACTTATGTGCTTTATGTAGGTATGCCGCTTCAAGATGTGGTTCAATGACGAAGAGTCGTCTTGCTAAAATATAAAGCAAACGGTGAAATCAAACGCCATGAGCATGATACTTACCCCCCAACAAGAACAATTTATTCAAAGCAAACTGCAAACAGGTAAATATCGCAATGCACAAGAAGTATTAGAACTTGCTTTCAAGCTTCTTGATGAATACGAGCAAGCAGATACTGACTGGATAAATTCCGTGAGAGAAAAAATAGACGCTGCGATCGCAATTAGCGAACAAACTCCACCTATTGATGGAAAAGCTTTTGTAGGTCAAATTTTGAAAGATTTGCAGCAAGTGCGTGAAAGGCAAGAATGAATTCTAGATATTTTATTAACATTCTTGCAACAGAAGACTTAAAAGAAATTGCTAACTATTTTGCGACTAATAATGTTGAAGCTGGAGAGCAATTTTTTAATAAATTTGACCGTCGTTGCGAGCAATTAATAAATTTTCCTAACATGGGTAGAAGCTATGCAGAAATCCGTCCCAATTTACGCGGTCTACCGTTGGATAGATATATTATTTTTTACAGGGTTTTCGACTCGGGTATTGAAATTCTCCGAGTACTTAATGCTCGTCGAGATTTACCATCTATTTTTGAAGAGCAAGAATAAGTATTTTTACACCTGTGTTTAAACAATCGCATCAAAAACTTGCTGTGCTGTAAGGTTTAGTTTGGGGAAAGCAGGAGAAATAATTCGCTCGTCACCTCTAAAAGCAGTCATCTGATATTCATCATCAATTAATTCGCATACAAAAAAGGTAGGTTGCTTAGGATTTCCAATAAATTTTCTTCCACCCAAAGCTGCATAATCAGCTATCCAATATTCAGGTATTTTCATCGCTTGGTAATTACCGAACTTAGTGTAATAGTCATCTTCCCAATTTGTACTAACAACCTCGACTATTAGAGGAATCGAAACGCTATGAATAACCGTAGATTCTTTTTCACACAACGGTTCATTACTTAAATTAACATCATTTATTAAAACAATATTTGGTAAATAACCTGACGATTTGTTTGGTGGCTTTACTAACGCTGTCTTTGGAATAAAGTATGGCAATTTTAAGCGTTTATACTCAACGTTAACTTCTCGTGCTAAAAAACCCGTTACTTTTTCATGTTTACCACTTGGTTGAGCCATCTCAAGCCTCCGCAAGGGTACTCCCGCCACACCGTAGGTTGGCGGTGAGGGGAATTGCGGGATGATTGAAGGGGGATTGACACCCTTCAATCATCAGGACTACTTTGCTTCTCAACATAAGATTTAAGTTGTTCAAGGGTGACACCTCCGCAGGATGCGACAAAATACGCACCTGTCCAAAATACGGGTTTGTTGTAGAACTGATTAACCTGTTCATGGAATTCCTTGCGAATTAAACGACTAGATACAGTTTTGAGGTTGTTAACTAATTTGCTAACTTCAACATCTGGTGGGTAGCTAATGACTAGGTGAACATGATCTGATTCTCCATTAAATTCAGTTACTTTGCTCTTCCACTTGGCGCAAGTATTTTCAAATATTTCCTGTAAACGATTAATCATTGACTGATTAATTACTTTTCTGCGATATTTGGTTACAAGCACTAAATGAATATTTAAACTATAAACCGCTCTATGACCTACGTTGTAACTCATGCCACTAAATGATATTATGGCTATATGTTACTAACTTACCAGTACAGACTCAATCCCAAAGCGGAACAGGTTGTCACGCTTGAAACCTGGGGGGAGCTGCTGCGTCGTCACTATAACTACGCATTAGGACAAAGGTTGGACTGGTTAAATAGAACAAGGTCACAGATTGACCGTTGTAGCTTGGGAAGGTGAACCGATTGGTGAAATATCTGGGAAGGTTGACTACTATACACAAGCGGCTGACCTTAAACAAACTAAAGAACTATTTCCTGAATACAAAAACATTTATGCCGATTGCCAACAGCAAAACCTCATGAGGTTGGACAAAGCATGGAAGCGATGGTTAGTGCCAGATAAAAATGGTAAGAGGGGAGGACGACCAAGATTTAAAAAACGTGGTGATATCTGCTCATTTACTTTTCCTCGCGTTAATTCCGCCAAAGCCGGAGCGCACTTAACAGGTAATATTCTCAAACTCTCTAAGATTGTGGAAATTGAGGTGATTCTACACCGACCAATCCCAGACGGATTTGGCATTAAACAAGCGAATATCCTCAAAAAAGCAGATGGTTGGTATGTCAGTTTTTCTCTGGAAGATAAAACCGTACCCACTGTATTACCTGTTGATGAAATTAAAACTGCTACTGGCATAGATGTTGGATTAGAAAAGTTTTTAACTACTGCTGATGGTCAAAGTATTGAAATACCACAGTATTACCGCAAGGCGCAATCTACTCTAGCCCGTAAACAACGCAAGCTTGCACGTAAAACAAAGGGGTCGAAGAACTACCAAAAACAGGCGAACAAAATAGCTAAAATTCACCTGCATATTGCAAGGCAAAGGAAAGAGTTTCATTATCAAGTTGCTCATTGGTTGGTTAAATCCTATGACTTAATTGTTTTTGAAAACCTGAATATCAAAGGACTAGCTAGGACACGACTAGCTAAGTCGATACTAGATGTCGCTTGGGGCGCATTTCTTCAAATCATGCAAGCAGTAGCGGTAAAACGCGGCAAGCATACGCGAGGTGCTGATCCCAGAGGGACAAGTATTAATTGTTCTGGTTGTGGCGCAAGAGTTGAAAAGACTCTGGATGTTCGTGTTCATAATTGTGGCTGCGGATTGGTCATTGACCGGGACCAGAACAGCGCGTTAAATCTTTTAAAACGTGGGTCGGTTGGACTACCGATTCCTGGCTGTGGAGGCTTAGACATTGGTCAGCCCGTGAAACAGCAAGTCTCATTTGTAAATTTGAGATGCTCTCGCTAGACCGCTTGCGGTTAGCGGTGAGAGTTGTCACTTCTACAATTATGCCATCGTGTAATTCGTATCGTTTTATGGAATTTTGGGGCAACCAATCTATAAATTCTTCAAAAGTTAAAAGTTTCGATGGAGTAATAGTCATTTTTCATTCATACCTATATTTGACGCTTAGTTCCTGCAATTAGTGGGTACAAAACACCTGTATTAATTCTAATTTAAACAAGCGCAGTCGCAGTGCTTGATTATATAATCCAAAGCTTATATCTCCAATTAATCAGGCTTATTCGC
>CAKZYM010000046.1 GCA_937884685.1 uncultured Calothrix sp. | reverse complement strand
TTAAAGATAGAAGTTTATGCTATTTGATTAAAATTAATTTAAAAACAGTTTTGATTTAAATTTTTACTTGAGTAAAAAAAATGATAATAGCAAAAAATATCATGAAACTGCTACTAGCTAAGAAAATTAGCTTATCTAAATAACTTTCTGATATTTAAATAAATAATAAGATATTAAATATACACTTCATCGGAAAAAGCTAAGTAATTGTCTCACTAAAACCGATATTATATGAGATGCATGTGTAATAAAAATAACTTTTGTGACTATTAGGTAGCAGAAAAATAGCCCCATTACCAATTACCATAAATATTATTTTTAAAATAAACATAAACCATCGAAAATAAATTCAGTTTTTTTTTGAGGATTCAATTAATACGATTTTGCGGAGATGGGGACTATTTATATTTCCGCGACGTGCTAAAGCAGAAGCAAGTAGAAGCCTCCAAGCTGTTAAAGATAGAACAGAAGTATCGGCTAATTTAAGAAAATTGTTCACCTTCTTTTGCTTTAATGCGACTAAAGCCCAATGTAATTTCAAATAGCCTTTGATATCGTCTAAAGCTGGAATTTCGGAACGGTGCTGTTCGTCAACTAAAGCATAAATTTTTTCTTTCATAGAAATATTCGTATTTAAACGCTTTTTCAAAAATATTTTTTGGTCGTATCCTCCAGACCAAATTGTTCGGTAAGCCAAACATTGATTTAAGAAAATAGCATCTCCAAACTGAGCAATACGAATCCAAGAATCAATATCGTCGCAGCTAGTTAATCGAGTATCCCATCCACCACTTTTTAAGAAAGCTTCACGGGTACAAGCTACCTGCACCGGAGTTCCAAATGGTAACCTTTCCAAAAGCATCCCATAATGAATATCTGCTTGAGGAATATAAAAAGCTTCACCCGGACCGAAGCTACGTGTACGACTCACTTCCACCTCTAATTCCGAAACCTGAGATGCAATACACGACACTATTACAGCATTTTCACACAGCGCGATCGCACGTTGCATTTCTTCCAGACAATTGCTGGCCAGATAATCATCATCATCCAAAAATTTAATCCACTCACCCTTAGCTTGAGAAATTCCAGCATTGACCGTAGCAGCATGACCGGAATTAGTCTTATTACAAATGTAAACTAACCGTTGCTGCTGGTGTGGTGGCAGCTGTTCCCTAAAACTTTTGACATACTCAGCAGTACCATCAGACGAACAATCATCAGCAACAACCACTTCACACTCAAGAGTCTGTAACAGAGCAGAATTAATTGCTCGTTTGAGTAAATCTAAACGGTTATAGGTTGTAATCACAACGCTAAATTTCATACATCTAAAACTCTAACTACAGCCTCGCTAACTACCTTGGATAACAATAAATTCTGCTTCATCCAAAAAAATCTTGCAATATTTAAAATAATGGCTTTAAATTAATGGACTAAAACATCGATATAGATTTATTATTGGTGATCGTGAGATTTGAACATAACCCATAACGACCGGGATTAAAATCCGCGAGTCGTTTTTGTCCCCAACTTGATGCGGGAAACATAAACCTAGCTCTGTAAACCAAAAAAATGAACGTACAACAAATAATCCACGACATAGAAGCCGAACAACTAAAAACAGACCTACCAATTATTTACGTAGGCGATACAGTAAGAGTCGGAGTAAAAATCAAAGAAGGCGAAAAATTTCGCGTACAACCCTATGAAGGAGTTGTAATTTCCAAGCGCAATGGTGGTATCAACGAAACAATTACAGTTCGTAAAATATTCCAAGGTGTTGGTGTTGAAAGGGTTTTTCTTCTGCATTCTCCCCGAATCGATAACATAAAAGTAATGCGTCGCGGTAAAGTACGACGTGCTAAACTTTATTATCTACGAAATCGCGTAGGTAAAGCTACTCGCATTCAACAACGTTTTGACCGCTCTTTGTAATTCAAATGAGTGCCCGCAGTAGACGTGAGTCAGCGCGTTGCGGAGTTTGTGTTATGGCGACTAGCGTTAGCGTCCCCCGAAGGAAGATACCTGTAAAGGTGAAAATCCCGACAGATAGCGGCATCCACCGCCGCTCCTGATTAATTTCCATAAAAATGGATCTTAAATGGTACTATTGGGTTAGACTATAATAAGACTGCTAAAACGTGCAGTCATCCTCAGAAGCTTGTGCGCTCTTAGTTCAGTTGGTAGAACGTAGGTCTCCAAAACCTAATGTCGGGGGTTCGAGTCCTCCAGGGCGCGCTCAAAAATAAAATCCAGCCCGGAAGCTTTGCAGTACTACTGTGAAATCTCGGGTTGATTTTGTTTTTATGGCAGCTTTATATATTTTATTTATAAATAATGGTCTAAATTAAAGCTGTTACTATAAGTGGAGACCAACGCGAATACAACAAGGATAGGGGGAGAGTAAAGACAGTGGCCAAAAAGAACGAAGCACAAATACAAGAATTGGATAGTGGGTTTAGTGTCGGCAACTTCTTGAAAGGAACTAGAGAGGAGTTTGATAAAGTCGTTTGGCCAAGTCGAAAACAGCTCGTCAGTGAATCCGCAGCCGTGCTGTTGATGGTAACCCTTTCCGCTACAGTAATATTTTTCGTAGATAAATTCTTTGCTTGGGCAGCAACAGTGATATTCAAATGAATTCTGCAACAGACGAAGACCGTAATTCGCCGTTGCAGTCAGAGGAAATAGATGCACCATCAAACGATAGCGTAAAGTCATCTCGGTGGTATGCAGTACAAGTAGCCTCTGGCTGTGAGAAGCGTGTGAAAACCAACTTGGAGCAGCGTATTCAAACTTTTGATGTCGCTGACAAGATTATCCAAGTAGAAATTCCACATACGCCAACAGTTAAGATTCGTAAAGATGGCAGTCGTTACAGTACAGAAGAAAAGGTATTTCCTGGCTATGTACTAGTAAAAATGCAAATGGAAGATGATATATGGCAGGTAGTGCGAAACACTCCCCATGTAATCAACTTTGTAGGAGCAGAACAAAAACGTGGAACTGGTAGAGGTCGCGGTCACGTGAAACCTTTACCGCTTTCTCATAGTGAAGTAGAAAGAATCTTCAAGCAGGCTACCGAACAGCAAGAAGTAGTCAAAATTGACATGGCTGTTGGTGATAAGATAATCGTGCTTTCAGGTCCATTTAAAGATTTTGAGGGTGAAATTGTCGAAGTCAGTCCGGAAAGAAGTAAGCTCAAAGCATCGCTTTCGATTTTCGGAAGGGAAACGCCAGTAGAATTGGAATTTAATCAAGTAGAGAAACAAAGCTAGTAAGAAATGGCGAAGAAAGTAACAGCGATTATTAAACTGGCTCTGCAAGCTGGGAAAGCCAACCCAGCACC
>CAKZYM010000045.1 GCA_937884685.1 uncultured Calothrix sp. | reverse complement strand
TTATTGAATTTAAGAGCAGTCAAAAGCTAATAACTTATAAAACTCCCGCGCTGGGCATTAAAGTTAGTTCATCTACGACTGCTTGTTTTGGTAACAATACGGTATGAAGAATCGACTGAGCAACAATTTCTGGTGTAAGCATATTTGAACGGTCAAAGTCCGCGTTCACAGTTTTTGTATCCCAAATTTCTGTATTCACTGCACCAGGACAAATCGCTGTAACGCGAATTCCGTTCTTCCGTTCTTCTTGAGCAAGGGCTTGAGAAAGAGCAATTACCCCTGCTTTACTAACGCTATAAGCTCCCCAATTAGCAAATGCCTGTTTACCTGCAACTGAGGCTACGTTGATAATTGTGCCTCTGTTTTGCTGGCGCATCGAGGGTAAAATCCCCTTAATACATTCAAATACGCTGGTAAGGTTCAAATCGATTACTTGTTGCCAATCCGATAAAGGTGTTTCGCTCAATGTGGCAGTATAACCCATGCCAGCATTGTTAACCAGAATATCTATGCTACCAAAGTCAAGCACTATTTGGCGCATCTTTTCCTGCACCTGGGATAGATTTGCTAAATCTACAGCATAAGTTTTGGCTTTGACTCCAGTTTTAGTTACAGCATTTTCAACTGCTGCAAGCTTCTCGACAGAACGACTTACCAGTGCAACTTCTATTCCTGAAGATGCAAATGCCAAAGCTGTTTGTTTGCCGATACCGCTACTTGCACCCGTGATTAAAGCACGTTTTTTTTGTTCGGTCATACGGTTTTATCAAAATATATGGTTCGCGTTACTCAAGACTAGAACTAGATTGAAATATAAAACAAATCCAAAAGTACAGAAATTTTCTTGTATATTTGCTACGGTCAATTATCTAGATAAGTATTGCAAGATATTTCAAGATAAAAATTATCTAACCAAGTTGCTCAATACAGTTTTTTGTTAAACAGCATAATAGATTAGAACTTTGAACAAAGCTCTAAATATCTGAATTCGATAATGCAGGTTAATCCATAGGGAGAAAGGTTTAGATACATCCGGAAAATGACTAATATCTAGCCATCAATCACAAATGCCTATGGCAATAACAGTTATTTCTAGCAATAAACTATTAAGTACCATAGGCGATTATATCATTGCGGAGTAGCCATAATATTTTATTACCGATATTGCAGAAGCTATTATTGAGCAGCTTCGGTAAAAACTCCCATCTTGCGAAATCTTTGATAACGCATTTCTTTTCTTTCTTGGGGTGTCAAAGCGTTAAGTACTTCCAGGTTTTCTAATAACGCTTGTTTGAGGCTGTTAGCGGCTTGTAGGGGGTCAGAATGAGCGCCACCAACTGGTTCTGTTAATATTTGGTCGATAATGCCTAATTTTTTCAGGTCGTGAGAAATAATTTTTAAAGCTGATGTTGCTTGAGGAGCTTTACCTGCATCTTTCCATAAAATCGCCGCACAAGCTTCGGGTGTTGCAACGGTGTATACAGCATGTTCAAACATCATCACCCTATCACCAATACCAATACCGAGGGCCCCACCGGAACCACCTTCACCGATTACGGTACAAATAATTGGCACATCATAGGAAAACATTTCCCTTAAATTGTAAGCAATTGCTTCACCTTGACCTTCTTGCTCGGCTATAACGGTAGGTAAAGCACCAGGAGTATCAATAAAAGTAACAATTGGCATGCCAAACTTATTAGCATGATCCATCAGCCGCAAAGCTTTACGATATCCACCGGGGGAAGCCATACCAAAATTACGAGCAATATTATCTTTGGTATCTCGTCCTTTCTGGTGACCTAAAATGACTACAGGTTGATTTCCTAAACGTGCTACTCCACCAACTAAAGCTGGGTCATCCGAACCACATCTATCCCCGTGCAATTCAATCCATTCATCTGTAATTGCTTGAATATAGTCCAGAGTGCTAGGACGACGGGGATGACGAGCAACCTGTAATCGCTGAGTTGGAGATAAACTGCTAAAAATCTCTTCGCGTAGCTGCATCGCTCGCGCTTCCAACTGCTGTATTTGATTAGTTACATCTACACCATTTTCTTCAGCAAGTTTGCGAATCTGCTCAATCCGGTTAGCCAGTTCTGCTAGGGGCTTTTCAAAGTCCAAAAGTAGCGGTTTACGCTCTTGTGTAGCCATTGTTTGAGTAATGAGTTTTGAGTTACAAGTTACGAGCGTTATGAGCTACGAGTTGAGAAACTGTGTAAACAATTCCTGACCCTTCACTCATAACATTTAATCGTTAACCGTTAACTACTAGAGAACTGTTTTATCAAAAATATCCTTTATTTAAATTCAGGTTTGTTTAAATTCAAGATAATTTTTCTAAGCCCCTTTGTTAACTGTTAACTGTCACACTAGCAGCGGTCGGAATCCGTGTTTAACGGACACTTTCCCAATCTGCTCCATCTTCTCTACGGTAATCTGATTGCGTCCCCAAGAAAAGTTAGTGTGCAACTTTTCAAATTCAAGCAGCATTGATTCAGCAAAACAAGCAAAAAGTTGACGTGCTGGAACGTCCATCCGAACAATGTCCATAATTTTCCAGTCAATGTCGAGAGAATGCTCCACAATGCCACCGTTGAGTACGCATACCTCTGGGTGTACAACCTTGGTTCCTAAATTTTTGGGATAACCACCATCGATTAGCAAACAAGGCTTCTTTAAGGTATTGGAGTCAATTTCCACACCTTTAGGCATGCTGGCAACCCAAACAATAATATCTGCTTTGGGTAACGCTTCCTCTAAAGCCATTATTTTTCCACGCCCCAGGTCAGATTGCAAGGATGTCAGTCGTTCGGTATTGCGTGCTATGAGCAACATTTCCTTGACATTCGTCTTTGCATCTAGCCAGCGACAGACGGCACTTCCGATATCTCCCGTCGCTCCACATACTGCCACCGTTGCTTTCTCAAGCTCAATTCCCAGTTTTTTCGAGGCTTGTTCTACTTGCCGACAAATAATGTAGGCAGTATGAGTATTTCCTGTAGTAAACCGTTCAAACTCTAACTTGATATTACGGATTTGAGGAATTTGTTCTAACTTAAAATTCTCAAAAATAATCGAAGAAAAGCCGCCCAAAGCAGTAATATTTATACCATGCTTTTGGGCGTGAGCCATCGCATTAAGTACTTTACGAGTAGCGGCTTTCATGCGGCGAGTTGCCAGCATTTCCGGTAAAAAACAAGATTCTAGATACCGACCTTCGATTTTTTGTCCGGTTACACTTGTCACAGTAAAATCTTCGACTAATATAGGTGGAGCGCTACACCAAAAATCTAAACCTTGTTCGGCATATTCTGGGTAACCTAACTTTCCAGCTACTTCTTGTGCGTGTTGTAAATTTGTAAGATGTCCGATTAGACCAAACATGAACTATTAAATGAGGGCGTATTCAAAATTAAATGATTCAAGGCGTGGAATATAAATAGAGGCATGAGACTATCGCTCCTATCCGAAAAAATACGGTTAAGTACTTTTAAAGGAAGAAATAAGGAGCGATGTCAGATGGATTTTATCCCAATTTAAGCAGCTCTAAGTCCGTATGCAGAAAGACGCATGATATCGCGAGTGGTGAAGCCGATGTTACTCAAAGCATCTCCATACTGAATCATGAAGTCTTCTATCAAAGCATCTTTAGGCATTGCCATTACTTCAGCATCTTCCGCTACTTCATTAAGCATCTTCCAGATGATGGGAAGATTTTGAGCGTTAGCTTCTTCTAATTCTGCTTTGGATTCTTCAAAATGTGCTTTTAACCATTCTTCTCCGAAGTTGAGGTGAGTATATTCATCCTTAACAACACCTTCGGTAATTTTCTTGGAGAAATCATCCGCTACTGGGATAAAGATGTGGTAAGCAGCAATAGCAAAACATTCAATAATCAAAGATTGAATTAGCAAGCAGGTAACAATCTTGCCTTCTGCTTGTGCGTCTTGGAAGTTTTGATGTAATTGAGCAAATAACTTCTTCCCAAATTCCATATCCGCAGTTACTTCCAGATTTTTAGCGCAAGCCATAAAACCTTTTTTATGACGCATTTCCATCTTAGAAAGACGTACTAAATCATCTTTACTGTCTGGAAGTAATTCTGCTAACGATAAATAATTCTCGTATGCTTCTTGTTCTCCTTCAACCACAATTGCATTAACACGACTGAAAGCGTCTTTGTATGTGTCACTGCGATAATCAAGTTCAGATGTGGCTATAAGCTCCTGCATCTTGGATTCCCTCCCGATATGAAAGTATGTATTACTGCGCTACAAGTGATGAAGTTGGAATGAATTTTAACTAAACCGATGGAGTTGAATATTAACTTATTTACTACAGCCATCAAACCTATTACAGTGTGAAGTCCGAAGTATAAATTACGTGCCCTTAATAACTAACATCGCTTCTTTTAGTTTTGTGATTCATTGTTTATCCTTCACCATCAACAGCTTGGGCACGTGGTTTAATTTTACGCGAGCATGCCACTATGTTATAGATTAGCTCTTGCTGGGGGCGATTGCTCTAGTAACAGAAAAACTAATGCTTATACAAAGCTTTATTTATGCTTAAACTAAACCGGATGCGAAACTACGGTAACTTTTTTACTAGTGGGTTGCTATTAATATTGGCAGCTATTATCCTATTGCCGCTACTGGTGGTTTTCCTAACATCATTCGCTTCAGATGGAACAACTCAAAGCGTGTTACCAAAGAATGGCTGGTCTTTGTCTAATTACCGCGATGCTTGGGGACGAGGTAAATTTTTACTAGCATTTGCTAACTCTACCTTAGTAGCACTAGCGGTAACTTCTTTTCAAATTATAACTTCGGCATTGGCCGGTTATGCATTAGCAAGATTAAAGTTTAAAGGACGTGAATTATTACTGTTGATAGTATTAGCGACCTTAGTTATTCCATTTCAGTTGCTGGTAATTCCCGTATTTCTAGTACTTAAGTGGGGAAATTTAATAAATACCTATTGGGCATTAATTTTACCTACCGCTGCCAACGGATTCGGTATTTTCTTGTTACGGCAGTATTTTCAAAGTATTCCCGTAGAACTAGAAGAAGCAGCAGCTATAGATGGAGCCAACAGGCTGCAAATATTATTGCAAGTGATGTTACCTTTAGCACGTCCGGCATTAGTAACATTATTTTTATTTACTTTTATTGGCGAATGGAACGATTTATTTAAGCCTTTAGTCTTTACAACCAGACCCGAATTAAGAACAGTACAGCTAGCTTTAGCAGAATTCCAAGAGCAATTTACCAACAACTGGCCCCTACTAATGGCAGCAGTAACAATAGCCACCTTACCAGTAATACTGCTATTTCTAGTTGGTCAGCGACAATTCATACGCGGTATCGCCACAACTGGAATTAAAAATTAGGAGTATATGAAAGCGGAGGAAGCGGAGGAAGCGGAGGAAGAAAAAGAATTTTGAATTT
>CAKZYM010000044.1 GCA_937884685.1 uncultured Calothrix sp. | reverse complement strand
ATAGATGCCGATACCGCTTTATGTCGTAAAGCTTGCCACAATTTAGTTATCGTATATATTTTATTTAACTGCTATTTATTGGTATTAAATTTTGCCATATATTAGTACTCAAAATCATTTGTTACAAAATTTTGGTGACAATAAATACATATCAATATTTATTGTTGAAAATCACTTTTACTCAGGGAGCAAATTGCTGTTAACTAGAGTCTATAAACTCTCAGCGTTTTTTGCTGAACTCCAATACTTTCTTTTATAAAGATTGTTTTTAGCTATGATATTTTTGCTATCAAGTAGATTGATTTAAGGCAATATAGGAGGAATAATTTTATAAATATAGAACTCAGAAAAAATATTAATTATTGTGTAAATCTAATTATTGTCAAGCTATTATCAGTTTTATGACATAACACTATTTTGTGATATTTATATGAAAGTTTTATGACATTTCAAAGGCATACAAAAGTCAATCAAATATCAGCCGGTATATAGTTCTGAAAGAACATTAATTATGTCTGAAATATCTAAAGTATCGATAGAAAAAATAAAATACGCTAATAATCGTCGCCCAATAAATGATGAAAAAGTCGAGCAGTTAAAAAAATCTATTGAGTTAAATGGTCTGCTTAACCCGATAACAGTAGATGATGATTTTAACCTGATTGCTGGATTGCATCGGTTAACAGCTTGCAAGCTGCTGGGTTTTAAAAAAATTGAATGCAATATAGTTAGTTATGATTCTGATGAAAACGCTAGATTAGCTGAAATTGATGAAAATTTAATTCGTAACGAACTCGAACCCCTTGAAAGGGGAAAGCTAGTATTAGAACGAGAAAAAATTCTTGTTAAATTGGGGATGAGAGCCAAAGCAGGAGACAACCAATACACTCTTAGAGCTTCCGAAAATGGTAGTGAAATGATTTCACCACCAAAAACCACTCAAGAATTAGCAAAACAAGCCGGTTATAGCGAACGTAGCTGGCAGCATGACAAGCAAATAGCCAGAGATATCGCTCCAAAAATCCAGAAAATCATTCAAAAAACGCCTATCGCGGACAAAAAAACTAAATTGCTTTCGATTGCTAGGGCTGGAAGAAAAGAACGAATCATAGCAGAAAAAGCTTTGAAAGCTTACGAATTAGCTAAAAATCAAGGTAATTTTCAAGAAGCCGAACGAGAAGCCAAAATTGCCACTAAATTCCGCGCTCAACAAGAAGAGTTACAGCTACAAGCTTTTCACAGCGCAATGGCACAACTCCAGGTCAAGTCCGGTAAGAAGGAGCAACCAAGAGTGGAACAGCCAAAAATTCTCAACTCGCTATTTTTAAAAAAAGAGTCGCTGTCTAAAATTGGCGATAAATGGACTTTAGGAAATCGTCATCTTGTATACTACGGGGACACTGCACAAAAAGACTTTATTAAACTGCTACCTTCAAACGCTGCTTTAGCAATTGCAACATTCTCCGATGGATGGAATCACGATTATTTAGTAGATGAAGCTTCCGTGGTAGCTGTATTACGTTCGGAAAATAATATTTATCAGTTTTGTAACAATACCCAAATGAATTTTCAGTACGAGCTACTATTAGGCAAAATATATGTTGGAATATTTTCGCGACAAGCAATTGCAAAACCACAGATACCAGTAAATCTGGATAATGTGGAAGGGATAATCCAGTATTTAATCAATATGTTTACATCTCAAAACAATTATGTGATTGCACCGTTCATGGGTAACGGCGAAATTTTGATGACTTGCGAAAAAATGCGTCGAGTATGTTTTATCGGTGATGAAAATCTAGATTTAATTCGTAGTGGAGTATCCCGTTGGGAAAAATGGACGGATAAGCAACCCGAGAAGATTGCACGTTCTAATTATTTATATTTTTGAAATGGGGGAGGGGGAAATGGGGAGAGGGGGAGAGATTAACTGGTTCCCAGTCTCTGGCTGGGAACCCATAACTTGAGGCTCTGCCTCAATTTTAATACGAGGCAGAGCCTCGTGAACTGTATTCCCAGGTAGAACCTGGGAACAAGAAACAACAAGAAACATCCCCAATCCCCAATTCTATTTTGTTCAAAGCGAACTATCTATTAGTTTTGCTTAGTTTATATATGCTATTTATTTTATGGACGAAGGTATCTTAATTGGCGATTCTTGATTTCAAGCAATTTGCAAAACTTAAAAGATGCAAGGGTAACTATTTTTGTTCATGTAAATTGATATGTTAAATGTTGATATATCAACTTGATTTTAAAACATTAATGATTACGGATGAATGCTTGTTTTATTCAGATGCTCTTTCAAATAAATACGAGAAAAAAGATAACTTTATTAAAGTAGATATGTAAGCTACCGATATTCCTTTACAACAAACTTACAATTACTTCATAATATAGAACAGCGGTTAATTTTTTATGCTTTTTATCGAATTACCCTTAGATTTATTAAGTGATAGATGATACTATCAGTTATTTGTTTTAAATCTAATTAACAATGTAGAATTTGTCAGATTTATTTATCAATTGCTTCAAACGGTATCATCAGCTTTGTTTTAGCTGTGCTACTGTTAGTATTAATTCTAATGAATTACGGTGATTAGATATTTAATAACTAGTTAATTAGTGATAGATAACTAAAAATTAAAATCAGTCTAATTACTATACCTTTATGAATGGAATTTGCTTTTCAATGAATTGCACAAAACTAGGGTATTTATTACTTTTTATGCTAGATATCTTACTAATTGCTTGGCAAAGTTACTATTAAATAAAAATGGAGAATATAGCAATTCAATATCATACCGTTTATTGTTGCCAATTTTATATGGTCATAGAGGCTGTTAGAGCGACTATAAAAGTTATGATTTAAACTTTAATTCGTTGTCTAATTGGTATGTGAGAATAAAGGTTTTAATGATTGTATGAGTGATTTTATATGGTGTGATTTTGTAACTAACTTGTCAAACATTATTGTTTACAGTTCATAAAATTATCTTCCAAGGCGTAATAAGATAGCTATGGCATTTATTAAAATACAGAACGTTGTCATTAATACGGATTACATAGCCGCAGTAAGGTTTAATAATCAAACCGGCTCCGAAAAAAAGAGCGTTTCTGTTTTAGTAGCTACTCCCAAGCATGGTTTATTTGAATGGGAAACAGTGTCTTCAAACAATCGAAAAGAGGAATGGATGGAATTCACTGGACAAGCTGCAAAGGCGTTAGAAGATTATTTTTCTAGCTTCAATAATGTAATTGACCTTTTACCCCAATATCAAGAAAAAAGTTTAATTTGATTTTACTTTTCTGTTCTACCGTAAGATAGACGCAAAATTAGGATAAAATATTGGAAAGTATAAGTAAGGACAATTATCTAAATATTTTTAAAAGAATAAATTAATCGGGGTTGCATTTTTACTCACATTTTTCTTGGGGAAAAAGTATTTATAATTTACTTATCCAATTTATTAATTAGTAATTGATTAATTGATTTATCTATTTACTAGTTAACCCGGGCAGCTATCCTATCCGCTTGCTTAAAGGAGCATCCCAATCATTAAATACCTTGGTACTCAACTAATATAGAAGTATCGAGTGAAAGTGGGGAGTAGGAAAAAGATTTTAGTTTTTCAAATTTTCAACCACTCGGTAAGGTTTACGCAGGTAAACTACTATTTAGAGACGAGCAAACCCCTAGATATATAGCGCTTTCACTTGGGTCTAATGGATTCTTGTGGACAATCACTTCTCTACAACGGTTGAGCAATTCTCTTTGACCTAACTAAGAAGAGAAACCTTTCAGCTAATGCACGGGCTTCGATTTTTTAAGCGAGGTCATCGGGTACTTTAGGAAGAAGGGAATGCGCTACAAAGAAAAACATTTGGAATGCTTTCCTGTGGAATATTGGTAAGGCTGAATTTTGTAGTCGCTACAGGTTGAATTTCAGCTTTTAAGAAGCAACAAATACTAATTTTATTTTATGTCTTATGTCGGCTAAATCATTCGATAAGGCATTGGAGCAATTGGAAGAACAAATCAACAATTGCGAAAAGGCTGTTAAAAGGTTTATTAAGGTCAAACGAAAAATGCCCTCAAAAGATTCTATGTCAATGAACAAAGTTAACAGACAATTGCAACATAATCCTATAGCCATTGTGGGAATGGCATCAATTTTTCCTCAAGCTAGAAATATAAAAGAATATTGGCAGAATATCGTTGACGAAATAGACTGTATTACGGATATTCCCGAAACTCACTGGAATGTAGAAGATTATTACGATAGTAATCCTAGAACAAAGGAAGATAAAACTTACTGTAATAAAGGTGGATTTATTCCTTCTATTGACTTTAACCCAATGGAATTTGGTATTCCACCGAATATTTTAGAAGTTACAGATGTTTCGCAACTATTAAGTTTGGTAGTTGCGAAGGAAGCAATGGAAGATGCTGGTTACAGCGAAAAGCGCGAATTCAACCGGGAGAATGTTGGTGTTGTCTTGGGTTCTGCGGCTTTGAAATTGGGTGTTCCCCTGAGTTCGAGGTTGCAGTATCCCATATGGAAAAAAGCTTTAAAAAGCAGCGGTTTATCTGACGAAGATACACAAAAAATTATTGAAAAAATTCAAAGCGCTTACGTTCAGTGGGATGAGAATGCATTCCCCGGAATGCTGTCAAATGTAATTTCTGGACGCATCGCAAACCGCTTTAACCTCGGGGGGCTGAACTGTACGGTGGATGCGGCTTGTGCAAGTTCTTTGGCCGCTCTAAAAATGGCGATCGCCGAACTGGTAGACCATCGCTGCGATATGATGCTCACTGGAGGTGTTGATACAGATAATTCGGTTTCAGCATATATCAGTTTTAGTAAAACACCTGCGGTTTCTCCCGGTGATAAGGTTAAACCTTTTGATGCAAAATCTGACGGGATGATGTTGGGTGAAGGTTTGGGAATGGTGGTTCTTAAGCGTTTATCGGATGCAGAAAGAGATAACGATAAAATCTATGCGGTTATCAAGGGAATTGGTACTTCTAGCGACGGTAGATTCAAGAGTATTTACGCACCTCGTAAAGAAGGACAAATCAAGGCTTTGCAACGAGCTTATGAAGATGCTGGATTTGACCCTTCGACGGTGAATCTGGTAGAAGCCCACGGTACCGGGACTATGGCTGGAGACCCCACCGAATTTGCATCTTTGCGAGAATATTTTAGCGAAGATAATTCCAAGGGACAGCATATTGCATTAGGTAGCGTTAAATCGCAAATTGGACATACTAAAGCTGCTGCTGGTGCGGCTAGCTTGATTAAAACAGCTTTAGCGCTGCATCATAAAGTCTTACCTCCAAGCATCAACGTTACTCAGCCTAATCCCAAACTAAATATCAAGAATTCTCCTTTCTACTTGAATACAGAAACTCGTCCCTGGATTCGTGCAAAAGGAGAAGCTCCCAGACG
>CAKZYM010000043.1 GCA_937884685.1 uncultured Calothrix sp. | reverse complement strand
GGTAAATCAATTGGGCTAACCAGATTACAAGTATTTCCCGCTTTTACAGGATTGAAAGATATTAATGAAAATTCTTCTGCTAGGTTTATCTACGATTACGAAGCAGGTGAATTTCGATTACAGTATGAAGCGAGGTTTTAATCACTTATCAGTTAACAGTGAACAGTGAACAGTGAACAGTGAGCAGTTGTATTATTCTTTTATCATCAAAATTAATATTACTAATTACCAATTACCAATTACCAATTATCAATTACCTATTTATTGCTAAAGTTTTTTGAATTTCAACATTCACTTGATAAGCTTTTTCTTCTGGAATTTCTGGTAAATGTTTTGATTTGCTTTTAACAACATTTTGAATATCACGAGCTAATTGGGTTACTTCTTCTATCTCTAATATCCAATTATTTACATAATTTTTTACTACACTACCGCGAATTCCTAATTGCAAAGCACGATGTTCTAAACGTCGTAATGATAAATCTCTGTCGGGGTCCCATTGATAACGTACTTCAGAATTATCTAAACTTCTTTTCCAATCTCTCTCCGATTCAAAAATGTCTCTATCAAATGATGTCGGTATCGCTTGTTTAAGAATCTCTTGGAATCCTTGATGAGTAAGCTTGATTTTTAATATAGATTCTTGTCTGTGCTTTGTAGCATAACCCGAACGATAAAGCATCCAACCAAAAGAGGGCTTTATCCAGGTCATTCTTTCCAAATTAAAACCTTTTCCGAAAGTTCCTTTACGCAAAGCTTCCTCGGTTATAGAAGGCTTAAATGCTTGATATACAAAAATACCTTCACTATCGTAAGACGCTAGTATTTGTCGCTGCATTGATTATAGATGAATCTTGTATTACGATTATAATACAAATATTTTGAAGAGAGTGGGGTATTAGTACTCCAGCATATTGATGTTGAAGGGTAGTAAAGTCCGTAGTAAGGGATTTATCGCTATTCGGACTTAGATATACAAATTTTTCTTAAAGGTAATTCTTGCTCCCTGAAATTAACTGAGTCAAGACTGTATGGAAACGTTAACTCAGTTGAAAGTATCAGCTTGACTTGAAGATGGTAAAAGAATATTTAATAGCAGACGAACGCATTATTTTTGAATAATTATAAGATGCCAAAACACACAATTATTACAAAAAAGCAAAGCTACTTAATCATTACTTTCATTCAAATAATTATCTTATTCCTTATTAGTTTTGAAGATTATTCACCTATCGATAATTATCCTGAATGTCTGAGTCCATATGCTTCGCGTTGTGGGCACAATACATGGAAACCAAGATATGATGAGAGCAAATTAGCTCTTCACATATACGGCTTATATTTTTGGAACTTATTGTTATTTTTAGGATTATTTGCTGTATTATTACCTCATCGCAAAACTGTACAGCAATGGGCTATATTTAGGTCTAACCAGATAGAGCATGATAAAACTATTAAGAAAACTCTAATTAAAGAATTATTTCTAGGACAAAAAAGTCCTGCAACCTTAGCAATAGCAGTAAACTTATTAATAGCTTCCAGTACATTCTTCCTAATTGATTATGAGGCAAAAATAGATGGCTCGCTTCAAGCACAATATTTAGAATTGACTGTACCGATATTTATCGGTTTGATAATGATTTATGCTTCTATAGCTCAAATAATGTTAATGCTGAAAAGCTCTAAACGAGTTATATGGGCAATAATAGGAGTCATTACAACATTATTTTTTCCATTTTTAATTTTATATCTAAATACTATTCCAGCGGTTCAACAAATAATAATAAGCTTACCTATTTTTGCTTCTATTCAAAATTTTATCCTGTTTTTATTTAGTGTAGTCGTTTTATTGAATTTGTATTTAATTAAGCAAGTGAAATCCTCTGTAAAATCTGCAAGTAGATAACAGAGGAGCAAAAATTTTAGGTTCTTCAGGACATAGTATGCTAAAAAATAAACTCATAATCTAAAGCACAGTCAAGAATGCAAGCAATAAGACCATTAAAATCTTCAGATATAGAAGCAGTTGTAAAGCTGTGGTGGGAAACTTGGAATGAGACATTTCCTGAGATTAAACATCCACATCCATATCTTCGTGGAAAGCTCGTTTTCAAAATGATATTGCTGTAAGAGGAAATATTTGGGTTGCTGAAGTTGAAAGTTACATAGTGGGATTTGTGGTGGTGATGGAAGAAGAAAAAGAACTGAATCAGCTTTTCGTAGATTCAGATTACCAAAATCAAGGTATTGGTAGAGTTTTGATGGAGAAAGCTAAAAGTATCTGTCCCCAAGGATTGACTCTAACAACATTACAAAGCAATACAAAAGCTTGCTTATTTTACGAAAAGCATGACTTTCAACCAGGTAAGCTGTCGAAAAATAAAATCAACGGACAGCCGAATATAGAGTATCGGTGGATAATGAGTTAGGAGTTAGGAGTTAGGAGTTAAGAGTTAGGAGTTAGGAATTAGGAATTAGGAGTTAGGAGTTAGGAGTTAGAATTTTTTGACTAACAACTATCTATCGACAGAACCCATCACAACAACAATACTTCCTAAAATCACGAAAATATCTG
>CAKZYM010000042.1 GCA_937884685.1 uncultured Calothrix sp. | reverse complement strand
TTTTAGAATCGACACTTTGAGTCGTTAAAGTTTGAAATTGTCTGGTTTGCGGCTGGTTTTGATTATTATTGTCTTGATTCCGAGTCAAAGATGCTGCAAATTTTTCATATAATTCCCCATTCACAGCAAAACAAAAAGCTAATTCCTGTCCTACTTCCTTCAACTTCCTGGGTAATTCCGTTTGGTTAGTTTTTAATAACTCAGCAAGATTTGAATTTAAAGAATTCATATCCAAATCTTCCGATTCAAACATATGAGCAAAAGTTTCCATTTCCCCGCTTTCTATCGGAGTATGTTGCTGTAATGCAAAAGCTGGAGGAATCACCGACCGATTTACGTTATCTGGTAAAGGTGCATCTAACAACCTTTCTGCATTTACAATCCCAGCACCATACCTCCAAGGCTTCCAATTCGGAGGAACATCACAAGTTTCCCGCAATAACTGATTAAATATAAACGGAATTTTTTCAGCACCATAACGACGAATTAAATTATCTCTACCGTGGTAGGACAACCATAATGCTGCTACTCCCGCAACTAATGGTGTAGATAACGAAGTTCCAGCACCCTGCTGAATCTTATATATTAATTCTCCGTTCTCCTTAACAGTTCTCGCATACCATACACCTTTCCCCGGTGCTAGAACATCAACTTTTCTACCGCGTGGAGAACCGAACCAAATTTTACGGTTAACCGTACTCCCACCAACTGCTATTACTTCATCGTAAGCAGCGGGAAATACCACAAAAGGAGTCCAGGTACCCGATGCAGCAATGATTATCACACCCCGTTTTTGAGCGTACAATATTGCAGTCCGCAGTCGTTTACTATAGAAAGCCGCTCCTAAAGATATAGAAATTATATGAAAACCTTTATCTGCTGCATACTCAATCGAAGCAGCTAAATTATGATTGCTCCAAAGTACCACCGAATAAGTGATTCTTAAAGGTACCAATTTTGCACCAGGAGCTACACCCGTAACGTACTTATTATTTTGATAATCACCCTGCGCTTTCCGGGGACTTACCATGACGCTTGCAGCCAAAGTACCGTGACCGGGATTATTTACTAATTCCTCATCCGACTTTTCCAAAGGGTCGGTTTCATCTTTGTCCCCATCAATAAAATCGTAACCTTGCTCTAAAAGTAAATTACCTTCAATTTCTGGATGTGTGGTATATCCGGTATCGGGATGAGCAATTATCACCCCTTGTCCCGGCAATTTATTCGCATCGGGAAAATATTTCTCCCAAGCTTGCAAAACTTTTAATTCTTTCAAAACCCAATCTACATCATTAGTCGAAAGTCCGGTTTCTACTCCCCCTCCACCGGAAAACAAATCTAATAATGTACTAATAAACGATAAAATCGCATCCCAAAGAGATTTCGATTCCTCTCCCCCACTTACTTGCTGCTTGCTTTCTACCTGTTTTAACTCCCTTACCGAAACCGCGAATAACGGCTCCACATCAACCACACCAGGTTGCGATCGCAATTGGTAAGTCTGATCCCAAGCTTGTTTCACCGATAGCGCATCATCTTCAAGCAACACTTCAAATTCGGTAAAGTTATCGCCAATTGCTTTAATATCCCAATCTTCACCAAGTATCTGTGAAACAACTTCCTGACACCTATCCTGCTGGTCGGGCATCACCATTTCTATATAAAAGCCTTCAAATCTTGGATTAACTCTATTTTTAGTGGAAACCATAATTTTTTTATGTTTTTTGTGAATATAATTACAGTATTTATCAAGTTACAGGTATCTGTTTACGGAAATTTCATATTCGCTACCTGCAAATTGTATATAATCCACAACAAAAAATTTCAAGTAAAAAATCAAAATTCCCACTTTCAATTTTTGTATCCAAACTGTTGATTTTTATTCTTTGGAATAATATTCTGTTTAAAGCTGTACGGCTATATATAAAGGTCTTAATTATGAAAGTTGGAACAGTAGAAGCGGCTCGTTTATTGAAACTTTGCTCGCAAAGAGTTAGAAGTTTGCTCGGTGAAGGAAGAATTATAGGAGCGAAGAAGGAAGGTAGGTTTTGGCAGATTCCTTTATTCAATGGGATGCCCAAAATTAGCGAAGATGGTACTAGAGGTCCTAAAGGTACTTGGAGAAAACGAGCAACTGAAGTAGCGACAAAAGTTTGCGTTAATTCTCACAAAATTAAGAGCAATAAAAAAGATAAAAAGAATGAACCCGTACTCAGAGTTCAGCAAGGCTCTCAGGTTACTTATTGTCATGAGTTTGAAATTATTGGGAATTGTCGCGTAATTTATCGTCCAAATAATCCCCTCGGTTGCGGCGCTCAAGTTTGGGTCGAAGCTGACCCGGATGCAAAAGTTTTACCATTTATCTTTGCTGATATGAGTGAAGCAATTGCTGCTTGAAATATTAAAAGTTGATTTCTTAAATTGAATACTTATTTTTGATTGAATTGAGTTTGAAT
>CAKZYM010000041.1 GCA_937884685.1 uncultured Calothrix sp. | reverse complement strand
ATTGAACCAATTTATTTATTAAAAATGACTTGTCCTTCCACAGGAGATATTCACGTTTTGCGAGTACCTCCTCAGATGAAATCAGCCCACGAAGCGATTACTTGGATAAATTGGGGTATTTCACCAGAAGACTTTGCAATTCAAACTTGAAATTATTATTTTTAACAAAATTCGTTCGTTTTAATTTAAATAATTGGTGCGTGACGCTATCATCAAATTCCTAATTCATCATCAAAATTTTTCTGTATCGTCACACACCCTACAATTAATGAAATTTAATCGCGGAAAGTAAAAGTTTTTTCTACCTTCTCTTCCCCCTCTACCCCCTCCATAATAAATATAGGGTTAAGATAAAGAGTTCTAAAATTCCGCACTCTCGGGAGTTCTAGGAAACGGAATCACATCGCGAATATTCGCCATCCCTGTCATAAACTGCACCAATCTATCAAAACCCAATCCGAAACCAGCATGAGGTACGGTACCGTAACGACGTAAATCCATGTACCACCATAAATCTTCTGGTTTCATCCCCTGCGCTTTAATCCGATTTTCCAACACATCATACCTTTCTTCTCTTTGAGAACCACCAATGATTTCACCAATTTTTGGTGCTAAAACATCCATTGCAGCTACGGTTTTTTCATCATCGCTCAACCGCATATAAAAGGCTTTAATTTCTGTCGGATAATCGCTAACAATAACCGGCTTTTTAAAGAGTTGCTCGCACAAATACCGCTCGTGTTCCGATTGTAAATCTAAACCCCAACTTACCGGATATTCAAACTTAACTTTGGCTTTTTCTAACTGCTTTACTGCTTCTGTATAGGTAATCCGTTCAAACTTATTGTTAATAATATTTTCTGCGGTTTCCAATACTGTTTTATCAACTCGCAGATTGAAAAAATCCATGTCTTCGGGACATTTATTCATCACATATTTGAAGACATATCTCAGAAATTCTTCAGCTAAATCCATGTCTTCGGAGAGTTCGCAAAAAGCCATTTCCGGCTCAACCATCCAGAATTCTGCAAGGTGACGCGAAGTATTGGAATTTTCCGCACGGAATGTGGGCCCAAAAGTATAAACGTTACCAAAGGTCATTGCCATAATTTCGGCTTCTAACTGACCGCTCACCGTCAAGTATGTAGGTCTACCAAAAAAGTCTTGACTGTAATCTATTTGTTTATCTTCCGTTAGCGGAACGTTTTTTAAATCCAAACTGGTAACGCTAAAAAGCTCACCAGCACCTTCACAGTCGCTAGCGGTAATAACAGGTGTATGAACCCATAAAAAACCTCGCTGCTGGAAAAATTCATGAATAGCAGCAGCACAAGCATTACGCACTCGAAAAACTGCACCCAAGGAATTGGTACGACTGCGTAAATGTCCAATTGTTCTTAAAAATTCAAAAGAATGGCGTTTTTTCTGTAGTGGATAAGTTTCAGGATCTGCTTCACCATAAACTTTGACCTTTTCCGCTTTTAGTTCGATTCGCTGCCCTTTTCCTTGAGACTCAACCAGAATACCTGATGCTTCTACAGAAGCTCCTGTATTTAATTGTTTTAAAATATCATCATAATTTGGCAAATCTTGGTCTAGTACAACCTGCAAACTAGCCAAAGATGAGCCATCATTAACTTCAATAAAAGCAAACCCTTTTAACTCGCGCTTCGTTCTTACCCAACCTTGCACCTTTACTGATTGGTCGGGCTGAGCGCTTCGCAATATTTCTGCAATCCGTTTTTCTATCATATAATTTTCTTCCAAGAATAATAATTTAGTGCTGTTAGTTGTTAGTGGATAGTAGATAGTGGTTAGTGGGCTTGAAAATATTCACAACCAACAACCAACAACTAACTAACAACAGACTTTAATAACCAGCCTATGATAACGCCCAATCCACCAAAACGGACTACTTGCCAAAACAAGTCTTTCAGACCGCTTTTAGTAAATATAACGCTACCACCAAACAACACTAAATAACTCTCGGAAAATAATCCTAAAGCATTATCCAAACTTTCTAGTTTTTCTCTAATATGCTTCAACTCCGCTTTCAAGGATTGCGAAGTGGTTTGCTGCATTTCTTTCTTAATTTCATCAAAACGTCGCACCAGTTCTATCTGACGCTGTTTATCGGCAAGCATTTGAGCATATCGCTGTTTTAAGCCATCAATACTTTGCTCAACTGATAATATTTCTTGTTCTAATTCTTGTTCGAGACTTTTCTCAACTGAGGAAGGTTGTTCAGCAGACTCCATGAGGGACGTATTAAAGTAAAAGAGAACGTTCTTATCGCCATCGAGGTTATGACTCAATTCAGCCAACTGCCTAAAAATAGTCAATTGCAAGAAATAAGTACATTAGAAATAGCTCAAGCTCTATTGGAGAGATTGAGTATATCTCCTAAGGATTGGCATCGTCTCAAGTCTAACCGCAAAGTTCGCGCTTGCGAACAAACAGCAGCGGCTCTCGTATTTCTTCTTTCCGAACAACCCGAAGAGGCACAAACCAGATTAGAACAAGCGACAGGCTGGTTAAATCGTTCTATAAGTGCCCCACCTTGTCCGACTCATGGGCAAAAAAAAGACGGTTAGTTATTAGTTGTTAGCTGTTAGCTGTTAGTTGTTAGTTGTTTTTAAACTCCTAACTCCTAATTGTTAACTCCTAACTCCTAATTCCTAACTCTTAACTACTTAATTTCTTAATTTCGTAATAAAGGTATAGGTATCCTTGAACGTTTGTGTTCTAATTGCTTGCACAAGCGCAGCTCGGTACCTCTACGGTTCCATTCTACCTCGTCGAAAATTAGATGCAGTATTGATAAACCGCGACCGTTTTCTGATTCATCAGGTGGTAAAAACTCAGTGGGGTCTTCTTCACAATCGCATTCGGGAATAAACCCTTTGCCTTGGTCTGATATTACCCACCAATATCTATCATCAATTAAAGAAAAACGAACTACTACTTTTTTTCCAGGATCGAGATTATTGCCGTGCTTCGCTGCATTAACTAAGGCTTCTTGGAGTCCTAGTCTCAACTCAGCCTGCATTTCCCCTGGGATTTCTGCCAAAAGCAAATCTAAAATTGGACAGAGATATAGAGTTGAGGCAAAACTAATAGTGCCCCAGTTACGTCCTACTGGACGGAGTGAAATGGTAATCACAAGAGAAACCCCGTAGCTTTCGGCGACCGCTAGACATGACTTTTGCTATCTACCGCGCACCCTGAAATTCTATTGAGGTGGTCATGTTGCCTTAATTTTTATGTCCGTACAACTAATTTTTGTATTGCTACTTAGCATTGACTCTTTTTATAGAAAAAAGTTTGCTTAAATTTAAATCGGCCGATCTTTATCTACAAAACTTTACGAACTATAAGCTTACTTGAAGCATCAATGAGTATTTTCATACTCTAAGAAAGTGCCAATTTGTAATTTAAATAACCCCTTCTTTCTTTTCTTTTAGAGTCCGTTACTATGTCAATTTCTTTATACAAAAGGTATTCTATATTTAGATTAATTCAATTTTAGCATTTTTACTATGCGCTAGACTACAATTTTAAAATTTTACGCGAGAATTACACTAAGTACCTTTGACTAAATCGGATAGTACAAGAAATGCTGCAACTTCTACATGAGCAGTTTGAGGAAAAAAATCAGCAGGTTGTACTCGCGACAATGTGTATAAACCATCTTGACAAATTACCTTTAAGTCGCGAGCTAATGTTGCTGGTTTACAACTTACATAAACAATACGACCTGGTTTTGCTTTGCGTAAAGTTTCGATTACAGTCTTTTCACATCCTTTTCTTGGAGGGTCAAGTATAACAATATCTGGTTTCTTAGATATTCGAGACAGTAATTCTTCTACCTTTCCCGAATAGAAGGTAACGTTATTTATGTGATTATACTGAGCATTATTTTTTGCAGCAGCTACTGCCGATTTTTGTACTTCTAAACCAATAGCAAGATTTACCTGTTTAGCTAGTGGTAAAGTTAATGTCCCAATCCCACAATAAGCATCAACAAGTATTTCATTACCTTGTAAATTTAATTCTGATTGGATTTCGTATAATAATGCCTCGGCTGTTTCAGTATTAACTTGGAAAAATGTATCCGGTCTTATTTGAAATCTTAAAGAAGCAAATTCTTCTTCTAAGTAGGGTTTCCCTAAAATAAGTTTCGTTTCGTCACCAAAAATTTTATTTGTCCGATGGTCATTCCGGTTTAACATCACTCCTATGAGAGAGGGATAGCGGTCTAACCACTCTTGCGCTTTCTCATTAATTTTTGGTATATCCCAGTCTTTAACTATCAAGGTCAGCAAAATCTCTCCGCTACGGCGACCAATACGCAAACCCAAATGACGTATGATTCCCGTATGGCTGGCTTCGTTATAAATTTCCCAGCCTAACGATTGAATATCTTGTTTAACTTCTTTAAGAATTGGGTTTAACTGCGAATCCTGTACCGGACACTGATTTAAGTTAACTATTTGATGGGAAGATTTTTGGTAGTAACCAACTTTGACCCCACCTGACGGAGATATCCCTACCGGGTAAGTTGCTTTATTGCGGTAATCTAGCGAGTTAGCACCAGTTATCAGCGCATCAACTTTAGGTTGTGTAAAACCACCTATACGTTCTAAAGCTTGAATAACAGCTTTACGCTTAGCTTCAAGTTGATAATCATATTTGATATGCTGCCACTGGCAACCCCCACATTTATCAGCGACAATACAAGCCGGTTTAATTCGATGAGGTGATTGTTGTAATAATTCTTTAACTTTACCCTTCACGTACTTTGGCTTCACATTTACCAAACGCACAACTACTTTGTCTCCAGGAACGGTATCCGGTACAAACACCACCAATTCAACGTTTCGTCCAACCCCATCACCCGTATCGCTCAAGTCCGTAATTTCAATTTCAACTAAATCACCCTGCTTCCACCTTGGTCTAGTCATCAGTTACCAGTTATCAGTTAACAGTTATCAGTTAACAGTAACTAGTAACCAGCGAACAGTTAAGGATTTTAAACTTTAAACTCCTAACTTCTCATTCCTAACTCCTAGCTTCTTTCCTATCTCTCCCTCCCCTTCACTTCTTGGCACTAGAATCGGTAAACTATCAGTAATAATAAAAAAGCACTTTCTTTTACAAGTTATGACTGTAGTAAGCCAAGTTATTCTCCAATCTGACGACGAACTGCGTTATCCGAGCAGTGGCGAACTTAAGAATATCAAAGATTATTTGCAAACTGGCGAACAAAGGGTGCGAATTGTTAGCACTCTAACTGAAAATGAGAAAAAAATAGTTGAACAAGCCACCAAAACACTTTGGCAAAAGCGTCCTGACTTTATTGCTCCAGGAGGTAACGCTTACGGACAGCGCGAACGTGCGCTATGTATCCGCGATTATGGTTGGTATTTACGCTTAGTTACCTACGGAATACTCGCTGGTGATAAAGAACCAATTGAAAAAATTGGTTTGATTGGTGTAAAGGAAATGTACAACTCTTTGGGAGTTCCCGTACCCGGAATGGTTGAAGCTATTAAGGGATTAAAAGAAGCTTCCATTAATTTGTTAAGCGCTGAGGATGCTCAGCAAGCTGCTCCTTATTTCGATTTCATTATTCAAGCGATGTCTTAAGGAAAGCATCCTGATTCAGGAAAACCCGTCAGATTCAATCTTCTTTATTGAATTTATTGAAGATTAACAGCGGAAAAATCATTAATGACATGGGATATTGGAAAACTCTTTAAGTAAATAAGGATTTAGAGCGAATCCACATCGGATTTCAACTTAAATTCATCTTCCCCACACTTGGTAGTGGCTGTGGCAGATTTCCTGTCAAGTTACCAACAAGTCGTGGGGAAACTTAATTCAGTGAACAGCGAACAGTAATCAGTGAGCATAATTATTAGCCCAATGCCCAATTTCCAATATCTAAATACAAAAAGCCGACAGACCTTTGCTCAAGGCTGTCGGCTATTAGTGTGTTCCCTATTAATGACTCGGCTAGAGTTCAGTTATATATAATTATGCTTATTTCTTTGTTATCAGCAGAGGATCTCAATCATGGATGCTTGTGATTCTCGTCACAACCAAGTTGCATGTAAGCTGTATCACATTTATTTTTATTGGCAAAAAATACTGATAGTTTGTTGTCTTGCATTTATTTTACCTCTTTTAACCGCGTCACCCGTAACTGGTAATTCCTTTTTGATTCTGAGGAAGCAGCTTAGTTTTTCCTCTTCATACAGGGTCTAATAAGAAAAAATATGAAAAAATCACCAATATAAAGCCGTAATCTAAAAATATTCAATCTGTAAGGCACCTCAATATTGTAAATTCTAGAAACAGAAAATTCATCCTTCAGATAGTTGTGGCATAGTTTATAAAAGAGATTAATTTTAAAAACAGCCTTTATTTCCCCTCCTGCTTGTCCGAATCACAACCGAACGAGTCAAAATAGAAGAAGAAAGCATTCATTTAAAGAGCAAATCAAATTCTCCGCAGTTATGACATACGATTACGATTTATTTATAATGGGTGCTGGTTCTGCTGGTGCGGCTGCTGCTTCAAAAGCTGCTTCTTTGGGGTTGCGTGTAGCTGTAGCCGAACAAGATGCTTTGGGTGGAACTTGTTTGAATCGCGGTTGCATTCCCAAAAAGTTAATTGTTTATGCAGCGGACTTCGCACTACACAATAAAATTGCACATGATTACGGTTGGAGTAAAAGCTCATCACATTTCAATTGGACGCAATTTATCCGCTCGGTACACAAGCAAATAGACCGTATTAATACCTCGTATCAAGAAAGATTTGAAAAAAATGGCATTACCTTATTGCGGGGTCATGCTGCTTTTGTTGATGCTCACACTATCAAAGTTGATGAGCGTAAAATTACTGCGGATAAAATTTTAATCGCTGTAGGGGCACGTCCTTTTATTCCAGATATCCCCGGTATCGAATACGCGATAACTTCCCGCGAAATGTTTCATTTACCCTATTTACCCAAACGTTTGGCAATAATAGGTGGCGGCTACATTGGCGTAGAATTTGCTAGTATGATGAACGCTTTAGGTTGTCGCGTTACTGTTGTTGATACCTCAGAAACGATTTTAGAAGGGTTTGATAATGATATTCGTAAAAGCCTCCAAGAAAGTTTATCCAATCGAGGAATTAAATTTATCAACAACAGTACAGCAACCGAAATTAAACATTATGAAGAAGGATTGCTATTAACTGTAAGTGGTAAATACAAGAAGACCATAGCTGCTGATAGTATTTTAGTCGCCACAGGACGCACTCCCAATACTGAGAAGCTTGATTTAGATAATGCTCAAGTTGAAATGGGCGAAAAAAATGCAATCAAAGTAGACGAATATAGTCGCACCAGCCAGGAGAATATTTTTGCTGTGGGAGATTGTACCAACCGCTTGCAGTTAACTCCTGCTGCAAAATCAGAAGCAGTTGCTTTTGTCAATACTGTATTTGCCAATCAACCAGAAACAGTTAATTACGGTGAAATACCTTCTGCTGTTTTTGCTCGTCCGGAAATGGCTAGTATGGGTATGACTGTAGAACAAGCTCGTTCGGAATTTGGTGATTCAGCAAAATGTTACTCTAATAAATTCCAACCTCTAATGCATCAATTAGCTTCAAGTGAGGAGCAAGTAATAATTAAAGTAGTAGTTGAAGGCGAATCAGAGCGAGTTATTGGAGTTCATATGCTAGGCGAACATGCTGCTGATATTATTCAATGTCTTGGTGTGGCAATTCGTAAAGGTATAACCAAACAAGATTTAGATAAGGCTATTGCAATTCATCCCACTACCGCAGAAGAATTTTTAACATTAGATTAATTAGATTAAGTTCAACGCTGCAAAACTCACAAATTTTCGTTTCGATGTCGAAAATTCGCTTAGCCTAGATGTAATAGCATTTTTTTTCGAGCGCATTTTTAGCCTTCTAACACGTTTAAAATTATGACCTACGATTACGACCTATTTGTAATTGGTGCCGGTTCTGGAGGCTTAGCAGCTTCCAAACGCGCTGCCAGCTATGGAGCAAAAGTGGCGATCGCCGAATACGATTTGGTGGGAGGTACATGTGTTATCCGTGGCTGCGTTCCAAAAAAGCTGATGGTTTATGCTTCTCATTTTCCTTCGTTATTTGAAAGTGCCGCAGGATATGGTTGGAAAGTTGGTGATACCCAATTAGATTGGTCTCATTTCATCACATCTATAAATAATGAGGTAAACAGGTTATCGGCACTACATATAAACTTCTTAAAAAGAGCAGGAGTTGAATTAATTCAAAGTCGCGCTCGCTTAATGGACGAGCATACTATAGAAGTTGATGGTCGCAAAGTTACTGCGGATAAAATTTTGATTGCTGTTGGAGGACGACCAGTTAAACCAGATATACCTGGAATGGAATACGGAATCACCTCCAATGAAATTTTTCATCTTAAAGAAAAACCTAGACACATTACTATTATTGGCGCTGGGTATATAGGTTCGGAATTCGCTTGTATAATGAGGGGTTTGGGCAGCGAAGTTACCCAAATAATTCGCGGTGATATGATTTTGAAAGGTTTTGATGAAGATATCCGTACCGGAATTCAAGAAGGAATGATTAATCACGGTATTCGGATAATTAAGAATACTGAAGTCACATCTGTAGAAAAAGTATCCAACGGTTTGAAGTTGACTTTATCTACAAAATCAAAAGAACCAATAATGACCGATGTGTTGTTAGTAGCAACAGGTCGAGTACCCAATGTAGACAGGCTGGGTTTAGATAAAGCTGGAGTAAATTTAGTAGACAGTACTGTTGAAGGTCACGGATACGGTACTATGAACGCCATCGCTGTCAACGAATACAGTCAAACTAATCATCCACATATTTTTGCTGTAGGTGATGTGACTGACAGAATTAACTTAACTCCCGTAGCAATTGGTGAAGGCAGAGCTTTTGCTGATAGCGAATACGGTGATACGAGAAGTATTTTCAGTCATGAAGATGTTGCAACTGCAGTATTTACCCAACCACAAGCCGCGACAGTGGGCTTAACAGAAGCTGAAGCCAAAGAAAAATTTGGGTATGAAAGAATAAAAATTTATCGCACTCGCTTTCGTCCTATGTTCTATACCCTACCGCAACAGGAAGAAAGAACAATGATGAAATTAGTAGTGCATGGCGAAACTGATAAAGTTTTAGGCGCTCATATGGTGGGAGATTATGCCGCAGAAATCGTTCAAGGTGTAGCCATCGCTGTAAAGATGGGCGCAACAAAGAGAGACTTCGATGCTACCGTTGGTATTCATCCCTCAGCTGCAGAAGAATTCGTTACCATGCAGTAATTAATAATCGATAATTGGTAATTGTTAATTGTTAACTGATAAATTGCATTACATCTACCTTCATGGCTTCGCATCTAGTCCCAATTCTCAGAAAGCTAAGTACATAGCCGAGCGGTTTGCTCAAAATCAAATAGAATTGGAAATTCCTGATTTGAATTGTGATGATTTTCGTCACCTTACAATTACCCGACAGCTAAAACAAGTTGCTATTACCTTAGAACCACACAAGAGTGTAACAATCATTGGTTCTAGCTTAGGGGGTTTAACAGCAGCTCATCTAGGAGAAAAATTATTGCAAGTCAAGCGTTTAGTTCTTCTTGCTCCAGCTTTTGAATTTTTATCTCATTGGCTACCTAATTTGGGTCAAGAAGTTATACAGCGTTGGGAAAAAGAAAAATATTTAATGGTTCATCATTACGGTGAAAAACGAGGAATTCCTTTAAGTTATGATTTCTTGACCGATGCAAACCAATATCAGGAAAAAATTTTGCAACGTCAAGTTCCTACGCTTATCTTACATGGAAAACATGATGAAGTGATTCCCATAGAAGCAAGTCGAAATTTTACTCAAAAACGTTCTTGGGTAGATTTAATAGAACTTAATAGCAATCATGCACTAGGTAATGTGATGATGGAAATCTGGCAGGAAATTCAAGATTTTTGCCAGTTACCCAAAGCTTAGCTAGAGTGCGGTAATTCAAAAGGCAAAAATTAGAAAGTTTGTGAAACGCTAAATTATACTCAGTTATTAAGTAATCTCATATACAGATAAATGAAAAAATAATTCAAATTATACAAAAAATCTAAACTAATTGATTCTTACATTGACTGTATAGCCATAATGTAAGACAAATACGTTTGTAATTAAAATCTAAAATCTAAAATCTAAAATCTAAAATTAATATGCTCCCTTTTCTCCGTAGTGATTTAGTTGAATTAGCAGCCTATAAACCGCAGCTTGGAGTTTACAAAGCTTCTCCAGTCTCCGATGTACCAGCTCAGTCAGATAAACTTGATACTAATGAAAGTCCTTATGATTTACCCATTGAATTAAAGGAAAAGTTGGTTTGGACTTATAAAGAGTTAATCGAAACCAATCGTTATCCAGATGGGGGACATATTTTACTCAGACAGTCAATTAGTGAATATGTTAACGAATCAGCTTCACTTTCTTCCAATGTTTTTGACAGCAATAATATCTCTCTAAGTAATGGTTCGGATGAACTAATTCGTTCGATTTTAATTGCTACCTGTTTGGGAGGAAAAGGTTCGGTGCTTGTGGCTCAGCCTACTTTTTCAATGTATGGAATTTTGGCACAAGCTTTAGGTATTCCTGTAGTAACAGTACCTAGAAATTCAGACAATTTTGAAATTGATTTAGAAGTAGCTTCCGAAGCAATAAAAAATACTAAAGAACAGCCGATTAGAACAGTTTTTGTCGTTCATCCAAATTCTCCGACAGCTAATCCATTAACAGCAGCAGAGTTGGAATGGTTAAGGAGTTTGCCAGAAAATATTTTAGTAGTGATTGATGAAGCTTATTTTGAATTCAGTCAAACTACTTTAGCTGGTGAATTACCTCAACATCCTAATTGGGTGATATTACGTACTTTCTCAAAAGGTTTCCGCTTAGCTGCTATGCGGGTAGGTTACTCTATTGCTCATCCGGAAGTCATTGCTATTTTAGAAAAAGTTAGGCTACCGTATAATCTTCCGAGTTTTTCAATAGCTGCTGCATCAATAGCCATACAAAATCGTTCGATTTTACTTGAACCTGTTTCTCAAATTCTAAACGAACGCTCTAAATTAATTAAAACTTTATCTCAATATCCAGGATTACAAGTATCTGAAAGTGCTGCTAACTTTATTTTTCTTCGTCTCAAAGCAAAAGATGATGGACAAGTAAATAATTCTTTAAAATATCTTCATAAACAACTGAAAGATTCTGGCACTTTAATACGATTGACTGGGGGAGGATTAAGAATTACTGTAGGCTCCCCCTCAGAAAATGCCCGTACCTTAGACAGATTTGAGGTAGCTTTTAAAAATATTGAATTATAACTGACGATTCGAGTATATCTAAATTTATACCACCGACCTAATTACCCAAACGGCGGACTATTGCTACAGTTTGTGGCAAAACTCCCACTAACATGGCAAAGGCTTCATCTGGCAATTGACTTACTATTTCTGGTGGAAAATATTGCTCAAACTGGTCGAGAATTCTTTGAACTCTCTGCTGCGGAATTGGATTTTCAGTAATTTGCTTAATCAGCCGAATCCACTGTCTCCTTATTAAATAAGACTTTTGGCGTTCGTCGGAAGAACTCGTTGCTAGTAGCATAGACGAAATATTTCCAATAGGCAGAACGTGCAGACAATCGCGGTCGTAATCGCCACCAACTGCTGCTCCAGGACCGGCAAACTCTGCATGATAGCCTTTAAAAAGTATTAGCCCATTTCGTCTACGACTATTGACCATAAAAACCTTCCCACTATGAAGTTTTGTCAGCAGATCGGAGCCATAAGATTGCTCAAATCCATCTGGCATCACAAGATAGTCAAGGAAACAAGTGTCAGGATAATAAGTTGATACCATAGCAGTTTGATAGCGTTGGTGCTTATCGCTATCCATCTTTTCTAAAAAATTTAAACAAGAAAGTGACTTATCTGAACCGTTACAAGTGACTGGAAATGAAATCAATGAATACAGCTATTAGTTTTACTATTGTCTAAAGCTTTATTGTTAGGCTTGACTAAATTTTAATTAAATTAATTAGATAAACCTATTTAGTAACCATATTTTATGTGATTTAACTGGATTTGTCTTCCAGTACAGGAATGTTTACTTAAAGTTTCTATAAAGATAGATATTTTATATACGAAGTTCATGTAAGGCATTAGTCAATGTGAGTGTAATTGTAAGCTTATCGCTTGTAATAATTATGCGATAGATGTTTTAAATATCCGATAAATATTCAAACGACAAAAGACTACTACAGCATTTTACGAACGGAGCTTTCATCTGAATACTATATGCTATCTAGTCCACAGAATTTAGCTTACTACAACTACATCCGCAATATTTTAAAGAAAATATAAAATAACAAAGATTAAGAATAAAGTTGTTGTGACCTTGTATTTTTTTATTGCTCCAAGGTGGTTATTAGAATAGATCAATAGTTTCTATGGCTTCAAATATCTGAAAAAATGTTATGCAGATAGCTTTTCAATAAATGAGACAGCACTATACATAACTAACAAAACTTAGTAAATAAAAGATGAATGTTTTGAGACAAAATAATTATAAAGAAGTGTAAAAGGAATATTTAGTGGGGACTATAAAACTTTGTTAATTTAAAAAAATATATGGCTAATTATGTAAACAGTGAAATTTTATTAACATCAGTTGAATAATTAGTCAAGAGATTAATTTGCATTTGCTGAAATTTGTTTATGTGTGGGTAATATTTGTAATTTGTGCAGAACATAAATAAATTATCTAACAGTCTAAAAGATGTTTATAAAGTAAAATTTGTCGCGAGCGTCTAAAGAAAAATGTATTCCAATTAGAATCAATTTGGTGCATCCGATATCCCAATTTGAAATACAGTTGCCGCGCTTGATGATTATTTTCCAATACATGGAGATATAAATCTTGAAACCCCCATTCACGAGCAACTTTTTCACAGCTATTTAATAGCGCAAGAGCTGCTCCTTGCCTTCTATGTTGTGGGTGTACGGCTAAATTAGACAAATAAGCGAAGCTTTTCCGAGTACCTGTGTAAGTCCAAGCATCGCCCAAGCGCACGCTTAATTCCACAGTTGCAACTAAATTTAAACCCGCTTGATTGCTAGTATCAACAGCAACTAAACATACATGATTAGGTGCAGAAGTTGCCAAACGATGTCTCAAGTCTTCGTAAATGCCTAAACGCATTAACGGAAAAGCCCATCCCCATATACCATTACGAGAGTGAAAACTTTCTGCGATAATATTGGCAACACCAGCTAAATCAGCAGCATTACAGAGCCGAATTTGGAATCCGGAGGTAGTTGGGGTAGGAGTTACCGTAATTGGTTTTCGGTGGGATGCAAGAGAAAACCAAGGATTCAAGGCTAATTTACTGTTAGAGTTATTCATTGATGCAGGTGAGTCAAAAATCGTAAAATACCATCCGTAATAACATAAAAACTCTTATTTCATAATTTCTCAATTTTGAAATCGGAGTTTGGCATGGAGTGTCTTTTAAAATCTCTCAAATATATACAATTAATTTGCTCGTCTTAGCCAGACTTTATGGGAGCATGACAAAAAAATGGATTTTGAACTCCTGACAGATATCTTTTACCCTCCTGACTATTGATAGTAACAACTTCTTTATCAAATACCGCACTTTTTATATGAAGCTTTCCTGGTGGAGTAGTCCGTTCGGAAGACTTCACATAAATTTGGGTCTAAAATCGATAGCTTCTTGGAACACAACATTCGTATAACTCCACGCGAATAAATATTTTAATCCATGTTTAATGCCTTTTGCTTCCATAACGCCGTTTCTGAATCAACGGACTTTCCTCACAAGGGCACTTTTAATACCTAGCAAAGCATTATTGTTACCTTCTAATTGTTCAACTGTAAGTATGATCTTTGTATTTTGCGCTTAATATAATACAAACAGTTAGTAGCGCTGTTAGACTGGCAATAAATAACTAGCTGTAGTTTAGTCAGAATTACCATTCACAATTACTACACAATTCATCGGTTGTTTTGTTATGCGAGCTTCTGAAAGTCGTTTTATAACTCAAATCGCCTATAATTCAAACGTTGATTACCATTTTGCTATCAAATAGAATTCCAATGTGATTGATACAATAGCAATTTATTTAAATGCAATCACCGTAATGTAACTGCCGATACTATATTTTTTTAGACAACATGCATGCTCATAATATCGTAATATTACTTAAACATATATGATTGTCATCAATAAAAATTACTATCAAATGTTAGTGTTGGTGTTCCTGCGGGAAAACTAATAAAACAGATGCTGGATGAATAGATTCAACCAGCATTGATAATTGTACTTTTAATCGAAAAAGAATCGCTGGGGGTGAAGAAAAATTTGGCTACAAAATAACAATTTTTAAGAAATGAAACCAAGTATGAAACGCATTGGGGTGTCTTACTGACGAATCAATGGTAATCGATATGCGTTCCTTTGGCTTCGCAGTTTACTACCAAAAAATTAGCTTTAAACCAACCAATTCCTGGTTGCAGTTGAAATGTTGTGCCCTTATATCGAATGTTAAAACATTCTTACCCGATTAAATTGTTTATCCGATTGCCGTTACTGCATGGAAGCGGTGCATGAAATCTCAAGTAAACAGAAAGCCAAAAATATTGGTTGTCGATGACGAACCTGACAACCTCGATTTGCTATACCGTACCTTTTACCGCGAATACAAGGTGCTGCGAGCTACAAATGGTCCAGCAGCATTAGAGTTATTGGCAAAAGAAGGAGATATATCAGTAATTATCTCCGACCAGCGAATGCCAATGATGAGCGGTACGGAATTCTTGAGCCTGACAGCTACTCAGTATCCGGATATTATTCGGATTATTTTGACTGGCTACACTGATGTCGAAGACTTAGTGGAAGCCATAAATGCTGGTAAAGTTTTCAAGTATGTAACTAAACCCTGGGAAGCGGAAGAACTTAAAGCTGTAGTACGTCAAGCTTTAGATACTCATAATGTTCTGAAAGCGCGTACCTACGAATTAACTCGTACATTACGTCAAGAATCGCTGCTCAATTCTCTAACTAATACCATTCGCGGTGCTTTAGATTATCGACAAATTTTACAAGCGATTGTAGATAATGTTGGTCACATGTTGGAAGTTGATGTATGTCTTTTACGTCCCTTTCAAAATGGACATTTAGTTGATGAAGGTTTTATTTTTCAAAAAAATCTGGAAGAAAAAGAATCAAGTAGCGAACTAAACGATAAAGATAAACCTGTTGAATCAAATCCATCAAATTTTCTAGCCGATCCAGCCGAACTGTTAGCTCATACGGTATGGGAAACTCGTGAAGTGTTGGTGATTTATGATGCAACAACAGATGAACGCGTTCAAGGAGATTCTTCCGAACAAAATCATCGCGCTCAAGTTTATCAAGACGCTCAAATTTGTTCTACTTTAGTTGTGCCGTTGATTTGCCAGCAAGAATTGATGGCGGTTTTAGCATTACACCAATCAAAGGAATCCCGTGATTGGGAAGAAGATGATGTGCAGTTAGTAGTTATGGTCGCGAATCAAGCTGCATTGGCATTGTCCCAAGCCCACGCTTACGAGCAAGTACATGCTCTAGCTCGGCGAGAAGCATTAATAAATACCATTACTAGCGCCATCCGTTCCAGTCTAGACCCCCAAGAAATTTTTGCCGCTATTACCCAACAGCTTGGACAAGCTTTGCAGGTAGATAGCTGCGTTTTGTCTTTGTGGACTGCTGAAGACGAGTTTATTGAGTGTGTAGGTTTATACGATATTTCTCAAGTTGAAGTTGGCAATAATTCAGACTCAAATGGTAGAGCAAAATTCAATGCTCAAACCTTACCGCAATCTCTGGCATCAATTAGGGGAAATCCAATATTGCAAGAAATCTTGCGAACCCAAGAGCCATTAATAATTAGCGACCTTAATGATTACTCGCCTCAAGTAAAAGGTTTTGATTTACCTTTTAATATGGCTACTCGTTCGTTGATGGTAGTTCCATTGCTGGCTGACGGGAAAATTATCGGCAGTATTACTTTAAGGCAAAGTAAAAAACAGCGCTATTGGCTGAAGCCGGAATTAGAGTTATCCGTATCTGTTGCAGTTCAAGCAGCCCTTGCAGTTCAACAGTCCCGGCTTTATCAAAAAACTCGCCAACAAGCCGAACGTTTGCTGGAATTGGATAAACAAAAAACTGAATTCTTTCAGAATATTTCCCATGAATTCCGTACCCCAATTACTTTAATTCAAGGTCCGTTAGAGTCTGCTGTTAGTACGGGTGAAGGATTATCTCACGAACAAAGTAATATTGCTTTACGTAATTCTAGGCGTTTATTGCGATTGGTAAATCAATTATTGGATTTACAACGGTTGGATGCTGGGAGAATGCAGCCTAGTTTCCGCAAATGCGATTTAGTTGAATTTGTCAGTCAAATTATTGAGTCGTTTCGACCGTACTGTGAGAAAAAAGAATTACATCTGCTGAGCGAATTAGATGAATGTCCTCCGGTTTACCTGGATATGGAAAAATTCGATAAGGTAGTTTACAACCTACTATCGAATGCCATGAAGTTTACTCCTCAAAACGGTAGTATTACTGTGAGATTGCAATACGATGGTCAAACCTGCGTTTTGCAAGTAGAGGATACAGGAATCGGTATTGCTAAAGAACAAATTCCTCATTTATTTGAACGTTTTCGGCAGGCTGAAGGTTCTGAAAACCGTTCTTATGAAGGAACGGGTTTAGGTTTAGCTTTGGTTAAAGAATTGGTGGAAGTTCATGGAGGTAAAGTTACTGTCGATTCAGTATATGAAAGCGGCACTACTTTTACTATATATCTTCAACCGGGAAGCGCTCATCTAAATGCTTCACAGGTTATAGAAACCGCTACTGAAGTCAATCTCAATCGTGCTGCTGTAGAATTAGCCGATTTGGAGTTAATTGATAAGAGCGATAGTCATATTGGCGAACTTGAAAAAATTCCCCAGGAATTGCTGTCACACAATATTGATTCGACCTCTGGGAAAGATGTAAACTCCAAAGCTGGAAAAGGTCAATTAGTCCTAGTTGTAGATGATAATCCCGATATGCGGGCTTATGTATCTAGCATTCTTCGTGCTAGCGGTTATCAAGTGCAAACTGCCCGAAACGGTTCGGAAGGTTTGAATATAGCTAAAGAATTATTGCCCAATTTGATTGTTACTGACTTAATGATGCCTGTAGTTACCGGATTAGAGATGATTCGGATGATACGCTCTGAAGAAACACTCAAAGGGATACCAATTATTTTACTTACCGCTAAAGTTGATGAAGACACTCGAATTGAAGGAACCGAACGAGGTGCTGATGCTTATTTAGCTAAACCATTCAACGATAGAGAACTTCTAGCAGAAGTACGAAATCTTTTAGCTTTAAAAGAAAACGAACGCAAAGTTGTCGAATTAAATACTTATTTAACAGAATCCGTGCTTCAGCGGTTTTTACCTCCTGTTTTGGTGCAAAAAGCCCAGCAAGGTGAACTAGTTCTGGATTTAAGACCCGAACCGCGTTTGATTACAGTTTTATTTAGCGACATCGTTGGTTTCACTCAATTATCTAATACTTTAAGGTCGCGAAAAGTCGCGGAATTGCTTAACGAATACTTAGAAGCCATGACCAAAGCTGTATTTGATAACGGCGGAACCGTGGATAAATTCATGGGAGATGCGATTTTAGCCTTATATGGAGCGCCAGAAGAACTCACACCCAACGAACAGGTTCGCCGAGCCGTAAATACTTCCAGAGCAATGCTACGCGCTCTTTCCGAGCTAAACGAACGTTGGCGATCGCAAGGTATTTTTGATAGCGATGGACGTAGCGGACTTCAGTTTCGCTGCGGTATTCATCAAGGTACGGCAGTCGTAGGAATGTTTGGTAGTTCCGAACGCGCCGATTATACAGCCATTGGTCCTTCTGTAAATATTGCTTCTCGCTTGCAAGGTGCTGCCGACGCTGGTAGTATTCTTGTTTCTGCTGCCGTCGCAGATTATTTAGAAGAAGAAGAAATTATTAAAGGTAAACCATTAGAATTAAAGGGAATAGATGAAACAGTTTTAACTTTCGCCGTAACACCAGAAATAGTTGCTCGTTCGTTAGAATAAAAAACGGGTTACTGTTGTACGAAACGCAAAAAATGAATATACCTTTTTAACAACGGTACGATTAATAAGAAAGCTTTTTTAGTTTTACCGATTTTTAATATAGATATATGACACAATCGGTTGTACCAAAAACATCAATTCCAGAAAAAACCTGGAGAAGACAAACCGATTCACCAATGTGGTGGATTGCTTTTTCGTGTGGTTCAGTTATCTTGCATCTACTTGCGTTCTGGTTTCTCAGTTCATATAAGCTTTCTGCATCACAATCTGGCTCCGGTTCGGCCGTTCCGATTGAGTTTATCGAAATTTCTCCCCCAAAACCATCATCAGTTCAACCAAAATCGCAACCCAAACCAAAAGCAGTTTTACCAAAACCTGCACCTGTCAAACCTATCGTTCCTCAAAACTCAGAACAATCAGTTAAACCTCCTGTTTCTACAGTTGATAGGGATGCAATTAGCTTCAATAATCAAAAAATCGAACAGCAACTAGCCGAACAAGAGCGTTACTCATTATTACAACAACAGAAATTAGCAGAACAGCAACGTCAATTAGAAATTGAACAGCAACGTCAACTAGAACTAGAGCAACAGCGTTTAAGAGCAGAAGCATTACGCCAAAGACAACAGCAACAAGAAGATTTAGAAGCTCAAATACGTCAACAAGAGCAAAAGCAACAACAAGAATTAGATGAAAAGTTGCGTCAAGAGGAAGCAGAACAACAGCGTCAATTAGAAACTCAACGTCAACAAGAAGCCGAGCAACAGCGTCAGTTAGAAATCCAAAAACAGCAAGAAGCAGAGCAGCAGCGTCAGTTAGAAATTCAAAAACAAAAAGAAGCAGAAGAACAGCGTCAGTTAGAAGCTCAACGTCAACAAGAAGCCGAGCAACAGCGTAAACTTGCGAATCCCGCAGATGGCGAAAGAATACTGGATGGACCTAAAAATGCTGAGGGAGAAGAACCTCCTCCAGAATTTGATAAAAAAACTGCACAAGCTCCCATTCAAAATCAGCCAAATCAAAGCGGTGGGATATTAACAGCGAGTTGGAGTATTGATAATTCTTTTACTCCAAAAAATGATATACCAGATAACCCGCCTCAATTAAAACAAAATATTTCTCAAAATTTTCTAATCAAACCCTTACCAAACAGCAGTCTTAAACCTGTAGATTTTGAAGTTTATTTAATTATCAATGAACAAGGTATTATTGAATTTGCTCAAATTACCGATACTCAGATGAGAAGACAATATCAAACCTATGTAGACCAAAATCTTCTCAACAAACAATTATTTTTACCAGCAACCGACATAGACCCGAGAACTGGTGAAATCAAACCCCGTAGAAGTGAATCACGTATACGCATAAAAATTCAGTAAGAGTCTTGATTTTTATCTATACCTGTAATATAATAGTAGGGTTGAGAAAACCGACGTAAAACGCGGGCGTAGTTTAGTGGTAAAACCTTAGCCTTCCAAGCTAATGATGCGGGTTCGATTCCCGCCGCCCGCTTTTGGTAAATTTCAGTTGTAAGAGCTGTAGAAATAAAGAATATCTCCCAGGCTAAACCTAGGAGTAATATTTGCGTATTCTATCAATTGGGCTATCCTTTACAGCAATATAGCGGTCTTGATTTGAATAAAATACAGAGAATTAAACCAAGATTTAACCAAATTTACCGCTAATGTATTCTTTGGTATCTTGTTGTTCTGGATTTTGGAAGATTTTCTCAGTTCGGTCATATTCTACTAAATAACCTGTACGACCACCTTTTTCTCCAGTTTGAACATTGAAAAAACCAGTCATATCGGAAACCCGCGATGCTTGCTGCATGTTATGGGTAACGATTACAACTGTAAATTGCTCTTTTAGTTCCTTAATCAAATCTTCTACCTGTAAAGTAGAAATAGGGTCAAGAGCAGAGCAAGGTTCGTCCATCAAAATTACATCAGGTTGTACAGCAATTGCACGAGCAATACACAAACGCTGTTGTTGTCCACCAGATATTGATAAACCACTTTGATTAAGTTTGTCTTTGACTTCGTTCCATAGAGCAGCACCTTTTAGAGAGCGCTCTACCAACTCATCCATATTACCTTTAAAACCATTAATTCTAGCTCCAAAAGCAATGTTTTCATAGATTGACTTAGGAAATGGGTTTGGTTTTTGAAACACCATCCCGATTCTACGACGAACTTCTACGGGGTCAACTTTGGGTGAATACAAATTTTCACCGTTGTACAAAACCTTCCCTTCAGCTCTAAACACATCAATTAAATCATTGAGACGATTAAAGCATCTGAGTAAAGTACTTTTACCACATCCAGAAGGACCGATAAAAGCTGTAACTTGGTTTTTAGGAATATCCATATAGATATTCTTCAAAGCCAAAAAGTTACCATAATAAACGTTTAATGCTTCTGTGCGTAATACAGTTTCAGTATCTTGCACGGTAGAAATATTGGTGGTCATAGGTATTACGTGAATTATTTGTGCGAAAGCTTCTGGGATGTTAATTAACTCTTATTAACGATATTATTTTGGAAAGAAAATATCTTGGCTTTAATCTAACCCGAATAAGGACTATTCCTATGCACTTACTTAGGATTTACTACGAGTTGCAAAGCGAGCAACTATGCTAGCAATCAAAACCATCAGCACCAAAATTAAAGAACCAGCCCAAGCAACTGATTGTTGATTTGGGTCGAAAGAAGTTGCAAAGTTGTAAACTAAAACAGACAGAGAAGCAACTGGTTCATCTGTTAATTTATTTAACCAGAAGAAGGAGAACAAAGCTGTGAAAATTAAGGGTGCAGTTTCTCCAGCAGCACGAGCAATAGATAAAGTAATACCAGTAATAATTGATGGTAAAGCCGCAGGTAATACTACTAGCAAAACAGTTTGATAGTTAGTAGCTCCAACTCCCACTGCAGCTTGTCGCAAATCATTAGAAACTAACTGTAAAGCTTCGTCTGTAGTCCTAACAATAATTGGCAACATCAGAATTGATAGAGCTACACCACCAGCAATGGCAGAATATCCGGTAACTTTAGTTCCAACTAAAATACCGTAGGTAACAACTCCAGCAATAATCGAAGGAACACCACTTAAAACGTTGGTAGCGAAGCGAATCGAACGAGCGGTTTGTCCTTTGCTAAACTCTGTCAGATAGACAGCTGCTGCAACTCCAATCGGTACGCTGATTAAAGCTCCAACTCCCACCATAATTGCCGTACCGACAATGGCATTACCAAAACCACCACCTTCATCTAAAGGTGCTGGAGGTAATTCGTAAAATAATTCTAAGCTCAAGCTACTGAAACCTTTGATTAGCAAGTAAGAAAGTACTAACAGCAAAGGCAACAAAGCTAAAGCACCACAAACAAATATGACACCATTCATGAAATTATTGAATAGCGTCCGGGAAGAACTTGAAGAGCGATTTAAACTACCGCTTGTAAATCCTTTTGGCTGCTCCGAAAAACTAGTCATGATTTAACACACCAATAAATTACAGTCGCTTAACTCGCAATACAATTAACTCCGCCATAATATTGACGATTAAAGTCAATATAAACAGTACAAAAGCAGCGTACATCAAAGCACTGATTTGTAAACCACCAGCTTCTGCAAACTGACTTGCTATTAAAGAAGCAATTGTATTACTAGGTGCAAATAGGGAAGCACTAATCTTATTGGTAGAGTTACCAATCAACATAGTCACAGCCATTGTTTCCCCCATTGCGCGACCAAGTGCTAGCATTACAGCGCTAACAATACCGGAAAATGCAGCTGGAATAATCACTTTCAAAAGTGTTTCCCAACGGGTACATCCCAATCCATAAGCAGCTTCGCGCAAGTTTTTAGGTACAGAAGTTAGTGCATCGCGAGAAATTGCTGTAATAATTGGCAAAGTCATAATTGCCAAAATAATTCCAGCAGGTAACAGTCCTGGACCCCCAATTGCTCCAGACTCGGGACGACTAAACAAAGGTATCCAACCTAAAAATTTATTTAGCCATGTGCCAACAGTTCCTAAAAAAGGAGTTAATACAAAAATTCCCCATAAGCCATAAACAACGCTAGGAATCGCTGCTAGAAGTTCTACCAAAAAAACTAATATAGTTCTTACTGACAGAGGCAATATATTTTCGCTTAACAATACTGCTGTGCCAATACCAATCGGTACGGCTATTAGCAAACCAATAAAAGAACTAGCCAAGGTACCGTAAATTGACGGCAGTATTCCTAATTCTACGTTGGGTGGGTTTGGACTCCATGTGCTTGTAAATAAAAATCCAAGCCCAAATTTCTCTAATGCTGGAAGTCCCTGAACTGCAACCTGAAATCCTATCCATACTAAGACAGCAGCAATACTAAAAGCGAAAATTCGCGTTATCCAGATAAAGCTACGGTCTAGCGTTCTATCTGCTTGAGAACGATTTTTACCTGCTTGTCTACTCTGGGCTGGTGTACTCATAAAAAACTTTACCCATGTAATAGAGAAAATGTGGGAGCGAACCACATTTTTCCTGAACTAAAACTAATCGAAACTTGTGCTTAACTCGGCTGATTACTTAGCAGCAACATTAATGTTGTAATCGGGGCTAATTGAATCAGCAGCAGCAGCTACTTTCTCAACTACATTTGCAGGTAAAGGAACATAACCAAGTTCTGTACTTACTTTTTGACCTTCAGTCAAGCCATATTCAACCATTGCCTCTACAGCTTTAGCTGTTGCAGCATTGTCATACTTTTTGTAAGCCAAAAGCCAGGTATAGGTAACGATAGGATAAGATTCGTCTCCATCTGGATCGGTAACAAAAGCACGGAGATTTTCTGGTAGCTCGATTGCTCCTAAAGCTATAGATGCAGAATCATCGCTTGGTGCGACGTATTTACCAGCTTTATTTTCTAAAGTAGCAATGTTGAGTCCACCTTTTTTAGCAAAACCATACTCTACATAACCGATAGAACCTGGAGTTTGATTAATGCGAGCAGTAACACCATCATTTTTTGGAGCGCCAATTCCGGTAGGCCATTGTATAGTCTTACCCGAACCAGGACCGTTTTTCCACTCTGGGCTAACATCGCTTAAGTGTTGGGTTAATACCGCTGTGGTACCGCTACCATCAGAACGATGTACAACTGTAATATTTTGGTCGGGAAGATTGACTCCAGGGTTTATCGCAGCAATTTTTGCATCGTTCCAATTAGTAATCTTGCCGAGCAAAATATCGGCATAGACTTCACGAGATAACTTGAGTTCGTTAACTCCATCCAAGTTGTAAGCAAATACAACACTACCACCAGTCATAGGTAGTAACAATACACCTCTATCAACCTGAGCGATTTCTTCATCCTTCATCGCTACGTCGCTAGCACCGAAATCAACAGTACCTTTAAGAAACTGTCTAACACCAGCACCACTACCTACTGACTGATAGTTAACTTTAAGATTGGGGTACTTAGCATTAATATCTTTGAACCAACGCTGGTAAAGCAATGCTGGGAAAGATGCCCCCGCACCATTTAAGGTTGTATCTTCACCTAAGTCTAATTTGGTATTAGCGGCTACATCGGTTGCTCCAGGAGTATCTCCGCCAGCACTATCAGTACCTTCTCCACCGCCACAAGCTGCTAAAGTAGCACTAAGTGCTAATACTGATAATGATAATACTACTCTAGACTTATTCGCTACACTTTTAAAAGAAAACATGGATGTGCAAGTTGGGTAATTTTGCAGATGTCGTTTACAATATATAGCTAGTCAGTAAAGATTGGGTTAACAAAGTTCAGTATTTGTGTGTAGTTGGACTCATTGCGACTAAGATTTATATTTCTTATTAGTAAAAAATCTTCAATTTAATTAGTAATAAAAAAAGAAATAAATAATACATTAAAACTTATGTACTACAAGCATCCAAGTTATATTTATTACATCTATATTGAAGCATCAAAAGTTTAAAAACTGAACTGCCCTTTACTCCTAAGATTCCGCAAAAAATTAATGGTATTAGTTTTAATTCTGATGACACTGAAGAACAGTGAATACATAAAGCAATAAATAATTGAGCGTATAAGCTTAACCGAACTAATCGGGACTAAGTTTAGATATCTTGCCGGATGCATTTGCAGAACGTAAAGATAATATCAATAAATTTACAAATATATAAGCATACAAAAAGCCAATTGTATTGGTCTAAGTGGATGATAAGGGTCAGAGTGATTGTTTTTTCTTTAAAAAAGAGCAAATTCTAGAATCGAATCACTCAGATTTTGGACAGTAAGCAGTAGACGCATTAAACTAGGATGCGACATAAACAACAGAGTTTTGCTTTAGCAGACTGTATGTATACTTGTTATTCAGCCAACAAATAACAAAATATTATTTTTAGCTTTTTGTGTGAGTATCTTGTAAATGCTAGCCGCATCCAACCAATTATTATGGTCAATGATTGGCTTACTACTAACTATGGGTGGCACCTTCTTAGAAGCCTATATTGCCACCTTACCTTGGAGTTGGAGTAACCAAGGAATTCATGCTTCTTCTTTAGGTGTCACCTATCAAATTGGTGGGGTGATGTTAGTTGGTTGTTTGGGAGGTAAGAATGCTGGTGCGCTTTCACAAATTGCCTATTTAGTTATGGGTCTAACTTTGTTACCGGTATTTGCTGATGGTGGAGGTATCGGATATGTTAAGCTTTCTCAGTTTGGTTATTTAATGGGCTTTATTCCTGGAGCTTGGATTTGCGGTTTTTTTGCCTTCAAAGCCAGACCTAAATTAGAGACTTTGGCATTTAGTTGTATTTGTGGCTTGTTAACAGTTCATCTGTGCGGTATTAGTTATTTGGTCGTTACTTATGCTTTAGGTTGGCAAGGTACAGAAAATATATCTTTATTACAAGCAATTTTAAAATATTCTTTGCTTGCACTGCCAGGACAATTAGCTGTAGTCTGTGCTGTTACTGTAATAGCATATGTACTCCGACATCTAATGTTTTATTAGTTATTAGTTGTTAGTTATTAGTTATTAGTTATTAGTTGTTAGTTATTGGTATTTAGGCGTGTATTGGTGATTGAGAATACCTACTGAAAAAACTAGTAAATCTTTGATTTACAATAAAAGTCAAACCATAAAATTAAAAGGCGCGATAAACAACTAACATATTATTATGTAGATATATCACTATGATTGTATAGATAATTACTATTTAATTTCACAAATAGATTTTTTGATTAATAACCAATAACTAATAACTCACAACTAATAACTCACAACTAATATCCCATGCGTTTAAGAAATCGCTTCTTTTGGATAACTGCTGTTACAGGTTTTATCTTAGACCAATTGACAAAATACTGGGTTGTACAAACTTTTAGTCTCGGAGAAACACAACCACTAATAAAAGGAATATTTCACTTTACTTATGTACGAAATACTGGAGCTGCTTTTAGTTTATTTGCTGGGAATGTTGAGTGGTTGCGCTGGCTATCTTTATTCGTGAGTATAGCATTGATTGAATTAGCTTTAATGACTCCAGTTATGCTCCATTGGGAGCAGTGGGGATACGGTTTAATTTTAAGTGGAGCAATGGGCAACGGTATTGATAGATTTATTTTAAGCTATGTTGTCGATTTCCTTGATTTTCGACTAATTAATTTTCCAGTATTTAATTTGGCTGATGTATTTATTAATATTGGCATTGCCTGCTTAATAATTGCTTCTTTTCAAAAAACACCTCCAAATCCTCGTTCTCCGCGATAGTAGGAAGAAAGAAATAGAGAAGAATAAGAATTTAATTTTTTGTTCTAAGCTCATATATATAGTTTAGTTGGGAAAAATTATAAAGTTATTGTAGTGTGGATATCCTGTACGCTTCTTGTCTACAAGGTAAAATACGTCACAGCTTAGTATTAGCTAACTACCAATGAGAAAGCAAAAAAATTCTGGCTACTCATTATTGGCATGGAGTATAACTTTAAATCCAATTGCCAATATCTGAGAAACCAGAACTTGTTTTTGTTTTACCCTTATTTTTTAGTTTTGTACTAAATGCGTATCGAATTTTGACTCTTACTGAGGAGCCAATTGGTTTGCTCCGCCTTCACTGGGAGCCTCTTCGGTACTACTAGGGGATTCTGAATCGGGAAGAGTTGTTTCCCCTGGCTTATTCATATTGCTAGGAGATTCTGAATCAGGAGTTAGACCACCAGGTGCTGGAGTGATGTTTGTTGGAGCATCATCGTCAACTTCGCAGGGGGTTTCTTCTCCTTCAGGAGTAGTATCAGGGGAAGGGGTGATATTTGTTGGGGAATCATCTTCGCATGGAGCGGCT
>CAKZYM010000040.1 GCA_937884685.1 uncultured Calothrix sp. | reverse complement strand
ATTAAGTTATTAATCATAAGGGATTTTCAAATCAAAATTTTAAGTGTTTGGGAAGAGAGTAGGGAATAGTTAGGAGTTAGGAGTTAGGAGTTAGGAGTTATTAGTTTCTCTCACTCTCTCCCTCTCTCCCTCCTCTTCTCCCTCTATCTCCCCATCTCCTTGTTTCCTACTTACTACTCGCTACTTACTACTTACTACTTACTACTTACTACTTACTACTTACTACTTACTACTTACTACTCGCTACTTACTACTTCCCAACAAATCCACAAGTTCCATCACTTGGGAAGGTTTCACTAAAGAATTCGCACACAAAATACCGCTTGCTGCTACAGCAGGAACTCCAATTCCTGGCATGGTGCTATCGCCAACGCGATACAATCCTTTTATCGGGGTGCTTTGTCCGGGAAACATTCCTTTTCCAGCAGCAATTGCTGGTCCATAAGTCCCCTGATGTCTTCTTAAATAACCAGCGTGGGTTAATGGTGTCCCGATTAATTCTAAAACCACACGCTCTCTAATGTCGGGAATTACCTTTTCTATAGCGCTATATAAAGTTTGCGCTTTTTGTTTCTTCTTCTCTTCGTAATCTTGATTTTTTTCCCATCCGGTAAATGGTTCTAAAGTATAAGCATGAACCACATAATGATTTTCTGGAGCTAAGGAATTATCCCAAACGCTGGGAACCGATATCATACAGGTATTTCCCGGTACGGTAATATCTTGTTGAGCATCGTGAACTACAACATGATGTCCCGTCAAATGTTCTAAATCTTGACTGCGAAAACCTAAATGTAAATGCATAAAGCTTTCTACAGCGGGAGTCACTAAGGCTTCTTGACGGTAAGATGCTGGTAAGTCCTCTGGGAGCAGTAATTTGCTGTAGGTATCCCAGACTGTAGCATTAGAAATCACAATTGGGGCTTTGATGACTTCTTCTTTTTCCTTCCGGGAAGATAACCTTACCCCCACCGCTTGATTATTTTCTACAAGAATCTTTTCTACATGACATCCCAAACGTAATTCTCCACCATATTTTTTAAACCCCCTCACCAAAGCATCTATAATTGCACCGCTACCTCCCACAGGATATTCAATTGCAGTATGAGAACGTTCTCCCAACATGAATGCAACTTCCGGAGCAATTGTACCGCTGGCTTTTAAACCAGATAGTAGAAAGCATTCTAGGTCAATGAGTCTTCTTACCCAAGGGTCTTTGACCGTACTATCCATTACACTACCTACCGAACTTTGCACCAAAGGCAAATTGGGTAGCATTTTCCACAAAGAAGGTAAATAACGTCCTAATAGAATCGGAATCAACTGCAAATCACCCCGCAAAGCCAAGGTGGGAATATCTTTCATAGCATCGTATAGCGGCAACAAACGCTTTTCAAACTCTGCTAATTCCTTTGCTCCTTGAGGTGTTATTTTCGCTACTTCTTCGCGGTAACGCTGGTAATTAGAGTAAACTGCAAAACTACCTTCAGGAAAGTGATAATGTCCAAGGGGGTCATAGGGTACAGTTTGAAGAGATTCCCCTAAAATATCCAGTACTTGTTTTACAGGATTCAAACTTTGAGCATCACTCAGTCCACAATAGAATGAAGGTCCAGAATCAAATTCAAATCCTTGTCGTCGAAAGCTATGAGCAGCACCACCCGCTACTGTATGACTTTCGCAGACCACTACCCGCTTACCGTAACGACTAAGTAATGCACCAGCAGTTAACCCACCAATACCACTACCAATGACTATGACATCAAAATTTTCCATATTAGTTTTTGGTTGTTAGTTGTTAGTTGTTAGTTGTTGGTTGTTGGTTGTTGGTTGTTAGTTGTTGGTTGTTAGTTGTTAGTTATTGTTGTTAGTTGTTAGTTGTTAAAAGCTACTAACCACTATCCACTATCCACTATCAACTATCCACTAACCACTATCCACTATCCACTATCCACTATCCACTATCCACTATCCACTAACCACTATCCACTATCTATCCTCCTGATGAGTAATGACAGAAAAAACATTAGAACAAACGTTAGACAAGCCGCTAAAACAACCACTAATTGAATTAAAAGGTGTTTCTAAGTCGTTTGGTAGCAACAAAATTTTAGATGATATCGATTTTACAGTTTATCAGGGAGACTCATTAGGAATAATTGGTCCTAGCGGTACTGGTAAATCTACTATCTTAAGAATAATCGCTGGATTAACTCCTCCCGATAAAGGGGAAATTTACGTGCAAGGAGTGCGTCGAGAAGGTTTGATAGAAGATGGAGCAAGCGCTGTTGGGATTGGAATGGTGTTTCAGCAAGCAGCTTTGTTTGACTCGTTAACAGTGGATGAAAACGTTGGCTTTTTGCTTTACCAGCATTCAAACCTTTCTAAAACAAGAATTCGGGAATTAGTTGATGAAAAATTAGAAATGGTCGGTTTACCCGGAGTTGGGGATAGATTTCCCGCAGAACTTTCTGGAGGGATGCGGAAACGAGTCAGTTTTGCTCGTGCTATTATGTCAAACCCCGATAAACCCGAAGAAACACCAGAAATTTTACTCTACGATGAACCTACAGCCGGATTAGACCCGATTGCTTCAACAATCATCGAAGATTTAATGCGGGATTTACAGCGTACCGACGGTACTTGTAATAGCTACGCTATTGTTACTCACCAACATAGTACAATTCGCCGTACCTCCGATAGAATTGTATTCCTCTACCAAGGTAAAGTGCAGTGGGAAGGAAAAGTGTCCGAAGTTGATACCACTGACAATCCTTCTATTAGACAATTTATGAGCGGAAGCATTGATGGCCCAATTAAAATTGCTGGTACATGAAACACTAAAATTCAATTATCTGCGCTATTAATTATTAGTTTACAAATCAAATTACACGTCACATTACAAATCAGAAACAAGAGTTGACAAAAATGTACAAATACCTATTTGCAAAATTTGAGAAATTTACGGGGAGGTGAAAAATGCGATCGCGATTAGTTAGAGAAGGTTCGGTGGGATTGTTAATATTATTTGGTTTAGGAGTCTTTGGGGTTATTTTCCTGTGGCTAAATCGAATAAACGCGGCTGGTCGTAACTATAGCTTTGTCGTTGATTTTAAAGACGCTGGCGGCATGCAAAAAGGTGCTATAGTTCAATATCGCGGCGTAAAAGTTGGCAATATAGCCAGTATTAAGCCCGGAGTGAATGGTGTAGAAGTTGAACTCGATATCAACAGATCCGATTTGGTAATCCCTCGTGATGTCAAAATCGAAGCAAATCAATCTGGATTAATTAGCGAAAGCATTATCGAAATTACACCAGAAAGAATTATCCAAAGGTCTAACGTAGATGCTGGTCCATTAGACAAAGGTTGTGACCCCACCATTATTGTCTGTGATGGTTCCCGTCTTAGAGGTGAAATCGGAATTAGCGTTGACCAACTAATTCGCTACAGCAGCCGTCTATCAGAAGTTTACAGCCGACCGGATGTATACAACAACGTCAACCAAGCTTTAAAAAATTCATCTGAAGCAGCAGCAGAAGTAGCTAAACTAACTCGCGATGTTTCTAGCTTGACAAAAGCTACACAGCAACAGTTAAGCACCTTCGCTTCCGCTGCCGAGACAGTAGCAAACGCTGCTAATAGAGTAAGTGTATCAACGGATAAAACAATTAACGAATTCGGTGGTACAGCAGAGCAATTGAACGCAACAGCAAGACAGTTTCGCGGAACAGCACAAGAGTTTAGTGGTACAGCAAAAGAAATTAGCTCCACAGCTAATCGAGCAAATAGACTCTTAGCAAATATTGATAACTTAGTCACAACAAATCGTTCTTCACTAGTAAGTGCATTAAACGACATCACAGCAACAAGTTCTCAACTAAGAACAACACTTAACGGTTTATCACCAAGCATCAGTAGATTGACCAAAGGGAAATTGCTGGAAAATCTCGAAGTACTTTCAGCCAACGCAGCAGAAGCATCAGAAGAGCTAAACGATATTACCAAAACCCTCAACGACCCCAACAATTTATTAGTACTCCAGCAAACATTAGATTCAGCCAGAGTCACCTTCGAGAACACCCAGAAAATCACCTCAGATTTAGAAGACCTGACCGGAGACACAAAATTCCGAGAAAACCTCAGAGAACTCGTAAATGGTTTGAGCGGTTTAGTATCTTCGACAGAACAAATAGAACAGCAAGTAAAATTTGCTGCCACTCTTGACTCCGTAAAAGCCAACCTAAACCAACCACAAAATCAAACATCAACAAGAAAAAAACCTTTTAGATTTAGTTCCTCACCTCAAACTTTTAAAAGTCAACCAAGAATCAAGCAAAACAAGAACCTACAGCAAAATCCTTCATCCCAAGAAGAACTCTTAAAGCAACTTCGGGAATATCAGAAAAATCGCGAGTAAGGTAATTGGTAAGAGTTAGGAGTTAGGAGTTAGGAGTTAGGAGTTAGGAGTTAGGAGTTAGGAGTTAATAATTAAATGTTGATAACTGTTCACTGATAACTGATAACTGTTCACTGTTCACTGTTCACTGATTAATTCCAATCTTGTTCTTCCTTCTTACCTTTGGTGCGATAAATTCCCCCGACAGCGTGAATTGCTCTAGTTTTCTCAAACAGTTCCGCTTCCGTCATCCCCCATTTTTGCAAAACCTCATTCAAACCGCTTTGAATATCTCTCGCTCCGGGAAAATTATGATAGCGAATTTTTAACCTAGCTAATTCAGCCAAATTAATATCATTAGGTTCCCCCACCAATAAATTTTCTAGTAAAGGACGGTCGCGATTGTATTGTGGATGTTGTTGCTCTTTCTTTTCTTCACTCATTGAAGTTAGTTGTTAGTTGCTAGTTGTTAGTTGTTAGTTGTTAATGGTTATTAGTTAGTCATGAATAGGTAGTAATTTAATTTTCACCTCATCTCCCCATCTCCCCATCCCCCCATCTCCTCATCTCCCCCCTCTCTCCAAAAAGGGGTTGCATTTTCTAGTGGAAATCTGAGAAAATGAGAACAAAATGAAAACTATATAAAAATTAAAGTTATTTCTTGTGAAACTAGACTCTAATCCCATCCCTTTGACAGATACCTCAGTATCCCACAACCAAGAACAAAAAATAGAAGATTCAGGATTTGATTGCTCTACAGTTAGTTTGGAGACATTTGAAAAAACATCTCCAAAAGAATCACAGGATAATTCTACCCAAAAATCTCAATCTCCAATATTCATTTTTGGAACAACATTTATCACCATCTTTTTAGCAGAAATCGGAGACAAGACTCAACTATCAACCCTATTAATGAGCGCAGAATCTCATTCACCGTGGGTAGTATTTATCGGTTCTGGTGCAGCACTAATTACAACAAGTTTCTTGGGGGTAGCTTTAGGTAGTTGGATGTCGAAACATCTTTCTCCAAAAACCATAAATAAAGCCGCAGGAATGACTTTACTATTTATTTCTGTGATGCTCTTCTTTGACTTAATTATTTACTAGAAATTTTATTTTACCGATATCTTGCACCAGTTGCAGAAACTCGGTTTCTTTCTAATTTCACGACTAGAAACCGGGTTTCTTTGAGCTTATTGAGAATCGTGCAAGATATAAGATTTTTCCCATAACTCATAACTCTTAACTCTTAACTCCTAACTAAAATTATGGACTTACATCTTTTAGGAATCAGCTTTATCACAGTATTCTTATCCGAACTAGGTGATAAAAGTCAGTTAGCTGCAATAGCTCTTTCTGGACGCTGTAAATCTCCCCGAGCAGTATTCTTGGGAACTGCTGGTGCATTACTCCTAGCAAGTCTTTTAGGAGCATTGGCTGGAGGTGCAGCAGCAGAATTTTTACCTACACGACTGCTAAAAACAATTGCAGCTATCGGATTCGCGATACTAGCAATACGTTTACTATTTTTCGATGACGAAGAAGAAACAGTGAACAGTGAACAGTGAACAGTGAACAGTGAACAGTTATCAGTTAACAGCTATCAGTTAACAGTGTTAGCGTTAGCGAAGGAAGCGTCTCTGGAGGAGATAGCGTTTCCTGAAGAGACATACAGTTATCAATTTTCATTCAAAAAGATGTTTTGTAAGGTGTGTTTCGCGACAGCGTAACGCACTTTTTTTATCGCAGTTTTTAGTTGGAGTCCAATACAGTCGTAACCTCACCCCCTTCCCCTCTCCTTGTTAAGGCTACGGTGTACACAGAAGTCGTTAAAACCATTACTCACCAGGGACTGCAAGTCCCTGGCTAATAGCATAAGTCCTATAAATAGGACTAAATTAATAACTATCATGTTTTATTAGGTAATTTTTAGTCGTCTTTAGACGACTTGAGCTATTAGACGGGGGTTTTCAACCCTCGG
>CAKZYM010000039.1 GCA_937884685.1 uncultured Calothrix sp. | reverse complement strand
CTATTACTTTTTAGCTGTTACTTTTTAAAGTGGCATCCTCTAAACCAATTTTTTTTATGCGTGTGTTACGGTAAATCCGCTGACACATTTTTTTATACCTATAGTAGCTATGGTTTATTTCGGTAGTAGGAACATCTTGCTCCCGATTCTCCATATCATCTTGCTTTTGCCAACCTTTGTCCCTATCCCCTAATTCTTAATTACTGATGATAAGAATCAAACTTGACAAACACTTTAAATGTAGAATACACTCATTAGGTGTAAATACATAAGCATTAATCCCTATCTATTAATTCGTATCATTATTTACTTGTCAGCGCATCTCATAGCCGTATTTTATAAGAAGTATTAATATTATCTGCGTCAGTAAAAAGGCTTATTGAAAAAGTTCCGTAGTTAAGAATATTTACAGTATTTTTATAGTATGTGTGAAGTTTCTGTGAAAAATGCAGTAAATATTGGCAGAATATACGTATTTTTACTAATGTAGACTGGTTGCTTGTATGTTAAATGCTCCTTTATTAGGATTCGGAGCCTATATATGAAAATAAGTTCGCTTTTTTATAAAGTTGTATTTCCGTTTGCTGCTTTGAGTGTAATTGGTTTTTCTGGTAAAGCAGAAGCTGCTACTTTTTCAGGTAGTGTTGCTGGTAGCTGGCTAGAACCAACCCCAGGGGCTATAAATGATAACCCTACCTATACCGGAGTAGAGAAAGATGTGTTCACTTGGGGAGATCCAACTCTTTTCAAAGGTGCTTCTGCTAACCAACTTGTATTTGAAGGAAATTCTTTTTCTGCTGATGCAGGGTCATTATTTAAGATAGGTGATTTGACTTATCGCAACGGTACAGTACTTTTAGGTACAAGTGTAGAATCTGTTCCTTTAAAGCTTAATTTATCCTTTGATGAATTGACAGAAGTTGAGCAAGCCTTTGAATACCAATTCAATTTAGTAAATACTCCTAATCTCTCAAAAGATCCAGAGTTAAACGCAGATTTTTTAGTTGTTAATGAGAAAGACACTAAGCATACTTTTATGCATGATGGTAATGCATATACTTTCTCATTAACTGGGTTTAGTCAAGATAATGGTCAAACACAAGTAAGTGAATTCCGAGTACTTGAAGGAGAAAAAACTAAGGCTGCTATTTTCGGTAAAATTGACAAAGTAGCTTTTTCTAAACAAGAAGTTCCCGAACCAGGTTTTGCATTAGGTTTATCTGTAATCGGTATTTACTTTATTTCTCAAAGAAAAGCTAAGAAACTTAAATAATAGAAATAATGGTTGTTGAATTTTATCTTTTAGATTTAACATATTTGAATTAGAAGCATTCTGAAGAACCGTAAATAATACTGTCTTAACAAAGATAGGAGATAGATAGATTAATTTTGATATTAATTATTTGTAGATAACGCACCTTCTATCAACTAATTTTCATGGTGCGTTAAATGTATTTAAATTATTATTTTCAATTATAAATAGTCGTACATTTAACACACCCTACAATTAACTATTAACTATTAACTATTAACTATTAACTATTAACTCCTAACTCTTAACTCCTAACTAATTCCACCACCATATCAATAACAGTATTAGTATCAATGGGTTTAGATACGTGTTTTTGAAAACCTGCTGTAATTGCTTTTTGTTCGTCAGTTTCATTAGCATAAGCAGTTAAAGCAATAGCTGGAATTGATTTACTTTTTTCTGATGCTCGAATTCTTTGAATCAATTCATAACCATCCATTTCTGGCATTCCAATATCGCTAATTATTAAATCTGGTATCGATTTGGTAATGCTTTCTAGTGCTGCTGATGCTGATGTTGCGGTGGTAATTTTTGCACCTTCTTGTTCCAATATAAAAGCAATTAATTGCAGAGAATCTACTTCGTCATCTACAACTAAGATATTTATGCCGTTTAAATTAGATGGAGGTTGATTTACTTCTGATAAAGTTTCGGTACTATTTTTTATTGATGAAGTTGGTATTTCTACTGTAAATATTGCACCTTGTGCTTCACCAGCGCTATCTGCTTTTACAGTTCCACCGTGGAGTTCGGCGATTTGACGGACAATAGCGAGTCCCAAACCTAAACCACCAAATTTACGAGTTGTAGCGCTATCTTCTTGGCGGAAATGGTCGAACAGATAAGGGAGAAACTCTTTATTAATTCCTTTTCCACTATCTTTTATCTGAATTTGAGCATGGTTTTCAACTTGAGTTAATGTAATCCAAATATGTCCGCCGGAGGGAGTAAATTTAACTGCATTGGATAAAAGATTCCATACTACTTGCTGCAATCTTCCTGCATCCCCGTTAACTATTCCGACTTCGGATGATTTTGCGGTATGGATTGTAATGGATTTGGCTTCTGCAGCTAATCGAACTGTTTCTAAAGCGGCTTCAATCACAGTTGCTAGATTTAGTGGTGCTTCATTTAAGCTGAGTTTACCCCGAATAATTTTTGAAATATCGAGTAAATCGTCAATTAATTGGGTTTGTAATTTAGCATTACGTTCGATGGTTTCAAGGGCTAATTCTATTTGCTTCGGATTAAGTTTATCTCTATCTTTTTGTAATATTTTTACCCAGCCAAGAATCGGGTTTAAAGGAGTACGTAATTCATGGGAAAGTACTGCTAAAAATTCATCTTTAATACGGTTAGCTTGTTCTGCGACTTTGCGAGCGATTTTTTGGTCGTGGATATCGGTAGAGGAACCAAACCATTTCACAATTTGCCCGTTTTCATCGCGTAAGGGAATAGCTCTACCTAAAAACCAACGGTATTGAGCATCGCTAGCGCGATTAAAACGGTATTCAATACTATATTCATTTCCAGTACGAACCGACTCGCTCCAAACATCTACACACATTTGCACATCATCGGGATGCAGTACGGGTTCCCAGCCCCATCCGATTGTTTGCTCTAAATTCATGCCGGTATAATCAAACCAGCGTTGATTGTAGTAGTCTAGAAAACCATCCGGACGAGCAGTCCAAAATATTTGCGGCATTGAGTCTGCCAAGGTACGAAAGTTTAACTCGCTTTCACGCAAAGCTGATTCTATTTGTTTACGTTCGGTAATATCGGCAGTTATAGCTGCGATTCCTTCCTTTACGGGAAAAACTCTAATGTCAAACCAGCGGTTCCAAGTTGGGTAGTAATACTCGAACTGCGTTGACTTTCGTTCCATCATGACTTGACGTAGCTGCTGTTCTGCTTCGCTACCCATCGCATCCGGGAAGAGTTGCCAAAGATTTTCGCCTAAAACATCTTCGCGTTTCATACCAATGATTTCAACTTGGCGGTCATTTAGGTAGGTAAATCGCCATTCGTAATCGTAAATTACAAAACCATTGTGAATGCTCGATAAAACATCTTGCAATCTCATATTTACGGCTTCAGTTTCTCTTAGCGCAGTTTCGCGGGTTTCCTTTAAAGAGCGTTCGGTTTCCCAAGCGCGAGCATTGCTGATTGCGGATGCTATTTGTCTTGAAATTAAACCGAAGAAACCTTTATAGCCATCGTTGAACGGTCTTTTTGAACTAATACCAGCAATCAAAAATCCGATTACGTTGGTTTGTGCTGGTGCGATTAACGGTACGACAACAGCCGCACGAGGAGATTCAGACCAACCACCAGATAACTCGCCAAACTTTGATTGCAGTTCTTCTACAATTTGACTCTCACCTGTGGCCATAGATGCCGAGAGCAACCATTTTTGACAATTTTCTGAATCCGAATCAATTTTCATCTCTCGCGGGCTGGCGGACGTTTCTGCTTACAAAAAAAAATTACTATCTTCAGGCAGATTAATTAACAGCGTTTTTGATACTTTCGATATTTCCTCTTCTATCTAAAGGATGATTTAATAATCTACCTGTTGACTGTTGTGTAATACAATTGTAGTATAAGGTTTTTGAAGGCGATACTGCACAAATTTTTCAGCGTGCGTCATGGCAAACTTGCGAGATATT
>CAKZYM010000038.1 GCA_937884685.1 uncultured Calothrix sp. | reverse complement strand
ACAGTCATCAATAAACCTTTAGTAATTGTCTTAGATGAAGTTGATACAATATTTGGTAATTCTCAAATAGATGTCGAATTCTTTGCTCTTTTACGAGTTTTTTACGAAAGAAGTGCATCCGAACCGATTTGGCAAAAACTGAAAATGATTATTGTGCATTCCCAGGACTATACAGAGACTAGTAAAAATAAATCACCTTTTAACGTTGGGGAATCGGTTGAGCTACCGGAATTTAATGAATCACAGATAAAGAAACTATTAGCACTACATGGATTGAATTGGCAATCCGAAAAAATAAAACAGTTAATGGAATTAGTTGGAGGTCATCCGTATATGGTGCGAGTGGCTTTGTACAAGATTGCTAATCAGGAAATAACATTTTCTCAGTTTCTAGAATTAGCAGCAACCGAAGCAGGTCCCTTTGCAGAGGATTTGCTGTACCAGTGGAATAATTTAGAAAAACATAGTGTCAAGCAGGAGTTTAAAAAGGTATTAGCGACGAAATCAGCAGTACAGATAGATGCTCAAAAAGCGAATGTTTTAGAAAGTATGGGATTAATTAAACGCGACAAAAAAAAACCTCACAAAGTTGAATGTTTTTGCGAGTTATATCGTCTCTACTTCAGTCAGTATTTAGGATTATAAAAATGAATATACAAAACAATTTTCAGTATGAAGTTGGGGGAGCTTTAAGTAAGGATTCTCCTACATATGTAAGTCGTCAAGCAGACCACGAACTTTACAGCTTTCTCAGAGCAGGGGAGTATTGTTATGTCTTTAATGCTCGTCAAATGGGAAAATCTAGCTTGGGTAAAAAGACAATGCACCGTCTCCAAGCTGAAGGCTTTATTTGCTGCTGGATTGATATGTCGGAAATTATTGAGCAAGACATTACCCGTAAAGACTGGTACGAACAAATTATCTTTAGTATTGCTGAAGCATTAGAATTAGAATCAAATCTATTTCAAGACTGGTTTGCTCACAAAAATGAAAGTAGACCTGCTAGTAAGTTTAGAGCTTTTTTTGACGAGCTATTAAAAAATATTCCGAAAAATATTATTATATTTGTAGACGAAATTGATAATATCATTGAGCTTGATTTTAACCCAGCCGATGAATTCTTTAAACAAATAGCAGCTATTTATAATAAACGTGCTGATTCTCCCGAATATCAACGTATTTCCTTTGCATTTTTTGGTGGAGCGACTCCCTATGAATTAGTTAAGAAAAGCACTTTTGGAATTGGTAGAGCAATTGAGCTAAGGGGTTTTAAATTAGAACAAGCTTTAAATTTAGGTACGGGCTTGAATACAAAAACAAATAATCCTCATGATGTATTAGAAGAAATATTAAAATGGACTGGGGGTCAACCTTTTTTAACGCAAAAAATTTGTCGGCTTTTATCTGGAGGAAACTTCATTAATCCAGGTGCAGAATCAGAAGCAGTCAAAAATAGTATTCAAAGTATAGTTGAGTATTGGGATAGCGATAAGCAAGATTCTCCCGTACATTTTAGAACTATTTATCGCAGAATATTAGATAGTAAAAATAGTAATAAGTTACGGCATCTTTGTTATCAACTTTTTAAGAATGGTCAAATTCCCATTGATAAAACACCAGAACAGCTAGAGTTTCGCTATACAGGGTTAGTAACGCGTAGAGGAAATTATTTAGAGTTTTTTAACCCAATTTATCAGTGGATATTTAATGAAAATGTTATCCCGGAAGCCGATGGGGCACCTTCTATATTTATAGAACGTGAGGAGCAGCAAGAAAGTTTTAAACAAATCTTAGGTTCTCTATTAAATTCTCATTCTAACAATAATAGTCCGCAAATTTTCTTACCTTACGGACATCAGGGAATGGGTAAATCTGCTTTTCTTAACCGTTTGCGTCAAATGGTTGGGAAAAAAGCTTTAAAAGATAAAGTTAACAGTTTACTTTTAGATTGGGCTTACGAATACGAGAGATATTCCGAACTAAGGGTCGGGCACGATAATATTGAATCCGCTGTTGTTTTAGAAGTAATTTACCAAAAATTAGTTTTTGAAGGTTGGGAGAATTACTTTGAAGAGTATCGACAAATTAAGGATTTATGTCAAAATGCAAATAATAAAATTACAGCAGCTTTTAAAAAATTGACTGTCAAAGATGTCGATTTTATCGATAATTTGCGTCCTTTAGGAGTTGACGGAATTACTTATTTATTGAACGAAGATGAAAGAAATTTAGATGAGGAAGAACTTGATGAATTTCAACAGGTAAAAGAATTTATCAAGCTGCAACTTTCTTCACAAGAATTAGAAGTTTTTCCACAACAAGAAATACACCTGGCCGTATCTTTAGGAATTGGAATTGCCAATATAGCTCAAGAAACACCATTGGTAATATTTTTTGACACCTACGAAATCGTAGATTCACCCAAATGCGACTACATTCTCCGTCAAGCGATTAATCAAAGTAGCGGGAAAGTCGCATGGGTAATCGCTTCACAAAGAAACCTTGCAGATAGCGGAAAGAGAAACGATGCAGCCAAATTAGCTTTACAAAAAACTTTAGAGCATAAAGACCCCGATGTAGTTGTGGCAACGATTAAAGCCTTAGCAAAGTATGATGATGGGATTACAATTACCGAACTAATCAACTTTCTCTCATTACCCGTACATCCTTCCGAGAACAACGCAGCAACAGACCGTTACGTGCGCGAAACAGCAGCTCGCGAATTAGGCAAAATAGTTACAAATAAAACAAGTTTGTCACAGATATTGCAAGCAGTTAAAGGTTTAGTAACTGCAATGCGAAACGACTATATTAGCAACATTCGAGAAGCAGCAGCGAAAGCACTACAGAAAATATACACGGTAATCAAGTCAAGAGAAATTCAACCTGTAGAAATCATCAAAGAAATTCAACGAAATTTGATACTTGCAGGTAAATTAAATCAAGAAGATTCCCAAGAAATTAGCAATGCACCTTTTGACATACTCATTGAAGGTTTATCCAGTCCCGATTTAGATACAAGAGTAAACAGTGCCCAAAAGTTGAGTAAATACCCACAAGCTGCCGAAAAGCTAGTGCAATTACTTAGAACTTCAAGCCAAGAACCAGATATCCGCGCTACCGTAGCACAGTCACTAGGAGAAATCGGGATAGCTGACACAACCACCGTTGAGCAATTAATTCAAGCAGTAGATTACCAACAAGAAGCCGATTCTTACGTGCGAAAACAAGCAGCTATAGCGCTAGGTAAACTCAAAGCAACAACGGCTATAGATGCATTAAATAAAGTCTGCCGTGAAGATAAATTTAGCAGCGTCCGGAATCCGGCTCAAGCATCATTAGAATCCATAGCAACAGCATCGGATGATGCAAGAGAAAAGGCTGCAATTTATTTAGAGCAATTGAACCCACAATCGCTTTCTTTTTCTACAATTCACGAGTTAATTGAACAGCTAAATAATCAAGACCGAATCAAGCGAGAATCGGCTGTGATTGCATCAGGTACTATTAATGCTAATCAGCAAGAATTAGATGAATTTAACATTATAGAAAGGTTGATTAATATGTGGCGAAATGACCCAATTAATACCGTAAGAAGTGCTGTTGAAAATGCATTATCCGAAATATATCAACGTACACAGCATCCAACTGCATATAAAGCTTTAAAACGTTATCCGGATTATACCAATGATGAAATTAGAGAAAAATATGAATTGCTATTCAAAGAATATCATTTACCTGTTAAGTAGGTCGATGTTGAAAATTATAGTTAATACTAGGGAGTAGCAAGTAGCAAGTAGTAAGTAGCAAGTAGCAATAAGGGTTTAAGGGTAATTTAGATTTTGTTACATAGATCCGTTTATTTGTGCCGACTTACTTAATGCTTGATGAGAGAAATTTTTTGAGTAGTAAGTAATGAGTAATGAGTAAGAAGTAATGAATTTGTTTACTGGTTATCACCTGATAATAAACATAGATATAGATTTTACTCGCTACTCGCTACTTGCTACTTGCTACTTATTACTCGCTACTTGCTATTCGCTACTTGCTACTTGCTACTTGCTACTTAATACTCGCTACTTGCTATTCGCTACTTGCTATTCGCTACTCACTGTAAAAATATTTGGAGAACAAAATGAATTTTATCGTCAATGCTAGAGAAGGAAATTCTTATCCTACACCGCAAGGAAAAGTTGTGACTATATCCGAAACATTCACCAAAATTTCTGAACCTCAAACGCAAGGAGAAGCGTTTAGTTTTCTTGGTGTTCAATTTATTGGTAACAATCTAATCATTAACTTTCCAGAAACAGGTAATCCCTATGCTGAAGCTGATGGGGATAGAACAAAGTTAGGTGAAAAAACAACTGATACTGCTACTTTAGAATTAACTTTGCAGCAATTACTATTACCTTTAGAAATCAAAGCATACTTATTGCCATTTATCGCAAACGGAGTCAATTTTGCTGGTAATGTCAACTTTAAAACTCCGAGAGGTGAAAAGCGCAAAATTCCCATGACTGGTAGGGGAACAGCAGCTTTGGAAGGACGAGCTAATGATGCACATGCGGGATTTTGTACGGGTGGTGCTTGTGCTTCATTCCAAGAAAGAAGCGCTTTAGTTTTAGCAATTGCGGCTGCTGCTGGTGCGAGTCACGAACAAATTGACATGATAGGAGAAAAACTTAAACAGCTTAATAACAGATTTCATGGCAGAGGAGATATTCTTTCTTACAGCATAGAATGCGCTAAAACACCACAAGAAAAAATGCCAAGTTACTTGGATTATATGATTGCTCTTTATCCAAAAGATAAACGTCCTGCATTACTTGAAAGCATAATAAATACAGGAGAACCAAATAATGCTTATTTTGAAAAAGCCTTAACTAAAATGACTGATGAGGAACTAGCTGAGGATAAGAAAGCCGTACAAATTCGGCTATAGATATAACAAACACCCTCTCCTTCTTAAGG
>CAKZYM010000037.1 GCA_937884685.1 uncultured Calothrix sp. | reverse complement strand
TTAATGCCAGTTTTGATTATTCCAGTTGATTGTAGATATTTTTATTTTGTTTGGGTTGCCAATTTGCCGAATTGCTAGATAAATGTTAAAAGTAATCTCAATAAGTGTTTCTTTATCTAGTTATAAAGTCTTTTTCAAAGTTTTAGCATCTGATGATTCAATATTAATAGGATTAGGATATCCTTCTAAAATTAACTGATAATTAATTATAATCATTAGCATTCTTAGTTGGCAGGAGGGCTATAAAACGAGCTATATTCAGTATTTTCCATTATAAATTTGTATAGATGTATTAATTTAATAGATTTAATCGTACAGTCATTCCAATTAATTTCCTTAGTACGTTAACGCACTATCATCTATTTTTGCCGCAGGAATGACTATAGTTACATTTTAATTTTAGCGTTTTCATAATAGTATTTTTTTATTCAAAACTAAAAGCCTAAATTTATTTATACCAATTCTGTATGAGACTGCGCTCAATCACCCGCAGCCTAGAAGGCTGGGGCTATAACAACAAAGCCCCTTCGGGTTCGCTAGTTTCGTCGCGAAACCGACACCCCAAACTAGTCTCACAACCTACGTTGGCTTAATTCGGCGCATCTTTATAAAGAAATGGTATTAGGCTTTTAGTTTTAATTATTCAATTTTCGACTTATTAAATGCAGACTGTCTGATGTTGTAATCTATTGGACTGAGCGTGATAAATATCTGTAATAATATCTTGAATATTATATTTATATTCCCATGTAGAATAGTGGTTCTTAAACTTGCTTACATCTGAAATATACCATACGTGGTCGCCACTACGATTTTTATCAGTATGACTATATTTAAGCTTTTTATCTGCAACATTTTCACAAATTGAGATTGCTTCTAACATAGAACAATTACTATGACGAGAGCCACCAATATTATAAACTTCTCCACATTTTGGATTTTGATAGAAATGATAAAAAGCATTTACCAAATCATAACTGTGTATATTATCTCTAACTTGTTTACCTTTATAGCCAAATATAGTATAGTTATCGCCAGAAAGAGTACATTTCATCAAGTACGCTAGAAAACCATGCAGCTTCGCGCCAGAATGATTTGGTCCGGTTAAACAACCTCCTCTAAAACTAGCTGTCTTCATATCAAAATATTTGCCATATTCTTGCACTAGAATATCAGCGGCAACTTTTGATGCACCAAATAAAGAATGCTTAGAATTATCTATTGACATTGATTCATCTATACCCTTCACATATTTATGATTGGGGCTAATTTCCCAACGATTCTCTAACTCTATAAGCGGTAAATTGTTAGGTGTATCTCCATATACTTTATTAGTCGAAGTAAAGATAAAAACTGCATGAGGGCAATATTTTCTAGTCGCTTCTAATAATACTAATGTTCCATTAGCATTAACTGTAAAATCTGTGAAAGGGTCTTTAGCTGCCCAGTCATGAGAAGGTTGTGCAGCTGTATGGATAATAAGAGTAACATCCGAAGAATATTCTTGAAATAGACTTTCTACTGCCTTACTATCGCGGATATCAATATCATAATGTTGATAGCGGTCTTGATATTTTTGCTGTAGTACTTGACGATTCCAACTTGTTGAAGCGGACTCGCCAAAAAATACTGCACGCATATCATTATCGATGCCTACAATATTGAAACCTTTTTGAGCAAAAAAATTAACAGACTCCGAACCAATTAGACCTGCGGAACCAGTAACAATCACAGTAGCCATAAAATCAACCTCACACAGTTCAAAAAATTATTAATAGTTTAAGATAGTACGGGCTTAAGCATCATTTCATTTTCTAATATCCACTCATAAATATCTTTTAGAGTTTGCTTAGGATTAATAGTTGGTTTCCAACCAGTTTTCGCAATTATTTGAGAAGAATCTGTGACAAAAATTGGAATATCGCCTTGCCTTGTTGTTGCTTTGGATTTAATTTGAATAGACTTACCAGTAATTTCTTCGCATATTTTAGTACTCTCTAATAGAGACAAGCTATTATCTGCACCTCCACCAACATTTAAAACATCACCATTTAATTGGGAAAAATGTTTTAACTGATAATTAATCAGACTTAATAAATCATCAATATGTAATAAATCTCTAACTTGTTTACCAGTACCGTTATAGCCAATGTAACTAAGAGATTTTTCAAAGTAATGTGCTGCTACCCACAAAACAAAAACACCTTGGTCAACTTTACCCATTTGCCAAGGTCCGGTAATTACTCCACAACGATTGATAATTGCTTCTAAACCATAAGCATGACGGTATTCCTCAATCAGCATTTCAGAAGCAAGCTTGGTAGTACCGTAAAGAGAGCGGTAGCTTTGCAATGGAAAATTTTCTGCTATACCGAGTTGAGATACTCCAGGTACATTTTGATCCGGATTTATAGAAAAACGATTTTTTTGTTCGGTATATTTGATTGACTTGAGTGTTTCAATTGGATAAACACGACTAGTAGAAAGAAACAGAAAACGTGCTTGAATTTGTCTGGCAAGTTCGAGAGCATTAATTGTTCCTAATAAATTTGTTTGCAAAACATACTGTGGAGAAGCAAATCCAGCTAAAACAGATGGTTCGGCAGAACAATCAATAATCGTATCAACATCAAACATCGTTGGTTCAAGATCGGCAGACAAACGAATGTCACCGTGAACAAACTTAATATCTAATTCTTTTAACCTATTAAGGTTTAATTCCGAACCTCGTCTTCGTAGGTTATCGAAACATATGATATTCCATTGAGGGTAGTTTTTTTTTAACCCAATAGCTAAGGAACTGCCAACAAAACCAGCACCTCCGAGGATAAGAATACTTTCAGGCATTAGATTTTGCGTTTGAATTTATTACAGATATTTTTTTTCTACGATGATAGTCTCCGCGAGATAAATGTTTTTCTAGCCAGATGTACAGAACTATAAACAAGTATCTACTACCCATTTCTTTCAACTTTAACTTAGAAACTCCTGCGACTCTATTTTTCCATGTAATAGGAACAGTGGCGATATTATAACCCCTGACAATAGATTTTAAAGGAATTTCTACAGTCAAATTGAAATGATGAGATATCAATGGTGAAATACCTTCGATAACTTCCCGACGGTAAATTTTAAAGGCGTTTGTTATATCGTTAAAATTTAACCCGAATAAAATTTGAATAAACAAATTAGCTAATCGATTTACAATTAACTTATGGCTGGGATAATCAATTACCTTACCACCTTTAATAAATCGAGAACCAAAAATGCAATCATAGCCTTCTCTCAATTTCTCGTAGTACGATACGATATCTTCCGGTGCATCAGAGCCATCAGCCATTACAATTGCAACTGCATCACCTTGAAAATTTTCTAAGCCGCAGCGAACAGCAAAACCAAAACCATTAGGATAATAGTTATTTATATAACGTACTCGATTATTTTCAGAATGTAAATTCTGCAATATATGCTCTGTATTATCGCGGCTATTGTCATTTACAATTAAAATCTCATAGCTGATATTTTTCTGTTCGAGAAACTGAGTAATGCTATAAACTGTTGAGGTAATGCAGTCTTCTTCGTTGTAAGCTGGAACGACTATTGACAGAGTATTTATTGGAGTTAAATTAGCCTTATTTCCTTTATTTTTTGATAGATTGTCGGGTGATAGTGCTGGGGCTAAAGACTCTGGATAATATACCCCAGAAGAACTTTGTGCTTGATGGAAATTATTCTTTTTTGGAGATTTAAATACAAACCTGTCGCTAATTAAATAATTAATAGATGCACTCAAAAGTACTCCAATAATTGTATTGACTGTATATTTAACTCCCAACCAATCTAAAATAGGAAACAAGATTAAAACTCGAATAATCACTGCTGCCCCAGCAGATATATGATAAAGCGGCAGCTGTCTTAATACCACTTCTCGGAAAGTCCAAACACCTCCCGTCCATACCCAAATTCTATATACAAAAAAACTAAATACTAGAGAAATTTCAATTGATATAATGTTAGCAATATTGCGTAATATAGGAGTATTGAAATCTAGTCTTTCAATTAATAAAAATATAAGTAACAAATTGACAATTGCTGCAATTCCGCCACCTACTAAAAACTTTAATACTTTAGGTTGAAATATTTTTTTGAGCATAATTTATAAATTTTCAAGTTCAGATTATTTTTTTATTTCTATGTGGTATGTACCATTCATTGCTGATGCATAATTGTTGCTTGGGTCGTAAATCCATGCTTTTAAATCATGAGTTCCTTTACCTAACTTTTCGCTTTGAACTTTAACTACCCATCCCGAATTCAAATATTCTTTTTTTTGGAAATGTTTAGCTACATCTCGTCTAAAAATACCTGTTTGATTTATTCCTACTATCTTTTTAGTTTTTGCATCAGTAACTAGTACCCATAATGAGTTTTGTGTATTTCTTGGATCAAATGTCCACCCATAGATTCTAATTACATCTCCAATATTAATAACTTGCCTTCGACTATCTAAAACAAAAGTACTTTCATTATTGCTATCAAAATTGCTGAAGTATCCATTATCATTCTCTGTCTGAAAACTTATATTTTTTAATTTTGATTCATCTATCCATTTTGCTTGTTGAATTGATGAATCTCTAAGATTATAAGTTATAAATTGTACTTCGATATTTGGTGAATATAAAAACTTATTTTTTGTAACTAAAGAAAAAGATTTGACTTTGAATGGTAGTTTTCCTTCAAACAAAGATAAGCCTTCAGAGATTGAGTTTGGCAGGTGACTAATAATGATTCCGTTTTCTGCATTTTCGGCAATGATTCTATATTGAGATATATTACCATTGCTATAATTAACCTTAATATGTAGTGGTGGAACTCTAAATATTGTTTTATATACTTTACCTAATAAAGAATATTTTATTTTGACCTTAGCACGGACGATAGCCGCATCATTAAATTCTAAAACTTCTTCTTGATTCCAATTAATAAAAGTTTTGTTGAACATTTTTCCAGTAGAACAAATATTGGAATCACGTTTTTCTAACAGAATCATGTTGTCAAAAAATACGTTTGTATTAAACTCACTTATATGTGAAGAAAATTGATAATTGCAAAAAATATTAAAAAATGTTTTAGGCTCATCGAAAAACGGATGTCTTTCATCAATAGTATAAAAACTATAAAATATATTATCTCTGGGAAAATCAATTATATTTTTATAATTTTTACTATCTAGAAATTCAGTGTATGCCGAATAAGATTGAATTATTGGTCTGGGTTTCCAATTCAAGTTGTTTGCTTTTACTAATGATAATTCCCAAGGAATAATATCAACTGATTTGTTAGCAACTTTATTCTTAATTTCATTTGGTAGTTTGATGACCTCTAGGTTCTCCAAACTATGTTTTTGAATACTGTTATGAAATTTATCAATATTGAAAAGAGTAGATATTTTTGTCACAAAATTATGAGGTTGTAAAGCTTGAAATGAAGAGATATTTCTATATTGGTCGAACGGATGAGGAACAATAGAATATATAAAGAAGAAGAAAATTGCGTAGCTATGTATTAATAACAGTACTCTACTAGTCCTTATTGATTTAATATGATTTGTACAAAGTATGACTATTAATGGTGTAGAACATATAAACATAAAAACATGGCTATCTTGACGAATAAATCCATGTTTAAATGTTAGCCATAAAATAAATTCTAAACTTAAATACAAACCTAAATTTTTAGGGTTTTCTTTTGTCAATATGATAAGTAGTATAGAAATCAACAAAAATTGCGATACCGCAAATATAACCTCTAAGTTCGAGCCAATAATACTCATAGCGCTGGAATAACCAGAGGAGATTTCTAATGAACCTTTAATAAAATTAAATAATGCAGGTGAGTTATATAAAATATTGATTACTAGGAAAGCAATGAATGATAAATAGAAAATAAGCAAGCTTATATTTTGAGTGCTGAGAATATCTTTATAGTTGAATTTATCTTTTGTAAACTGATGATTTTTTAGTAATAACCGAGATAAAAGACTAAATGCAATTGCACAGATAAAACAAACTAATATTTGAATAAAATTAGATAAAAAGTTATAGTCTACAAGCAAAAAAGCAACCGATATAAATGCAATAGTAGCGTTGAATAAACAGGAAATATAGAAAAAAATATTTGATTTTGATTTGAAAGAATTATAAATATGACCGCTGAGGATTAATACAAGAGGACCAACTGTACAAATTCCTACAGTGAATTTAGTTAATAAACAGAAACCAGCAACTGCACCTAAGCCTAATGACCACCATCGCATCCATTTTGAATCTCTAATCATATCTAATGATAAGAGTGTAATAAATGCAAAAATAATTTCGTAATCAGTAGATGGCCCAATTTGATAACTTACAACAACGCTAAATAATAATAGTATTTGATAAAAAATTATCTTTATTTCTAAACTTTTAAGGAGAGTGACTATAAAAAGAGCAGTGTGTACTGCAAATCTAAAACTAAAAATAGATAGAAAGTTGTTGTTTAATACAGAACCATGAATTAGATACCCAAATGACCCATATGTAAATATGATATCTTGCCCAAAAGTTAATTTATCTTCTGCAACACGACTAATTGCATACTGCCAAGATGGATCTAAACCCGTATTTACTCCAGCAGGTAGTGGAATATAAGCAATAAAGGCAAGGAAAAATATTAACTTAGCTACAGGTAAAATGCAAAATTTTAATTGTTTGATTGTTGTTTTCATTAGTTGCCCGATTTAGCCATTTATTTGAGGAAACTTCTAAATAAGTTTTCATTTGAATTATGACAATTAAGCATTCTTATAGTGCAGTTCTATATTAATTATTCAATAAAGAATGCTAGGGAATATTATTTATAAGTAATTATTGTTTCTATCTGCTTTGCAGTAAAATCATTGGTAAAATCAAATATTCATTTTCATCCCATAAATCTTTTTGTTGGCAACTCAGCATGAGACTGTTTGCTTTTATGTATAATTCCCTACAAAATATTTAAAGTAGTTCAAAATTAGCATTTTTGCAAGAGAGATTACAATTATAAAAAGGGTCGCCGTTCAAACTTTCCAAGTAGCTATTCCATCTATCGTTTAGCTGCTCCCATTCTCCCGGTCTTAATCCTTCGGCACGACTAGCTGATTCGTAATGAGTAAGTTGAACATATGGTGTGACTACGTTACGGTATCCTGCTTGGTGAGCTTTTAGGCATAAGTCCACATCGTTATAGTTTAAAGGAAAACTTTCGTCGAGTCCTCCTAATTCTTCAAATACCTCTTTTCGCATCATCAAACAAGCAGCAGTCACGCAAATATAATTTCTATTAACAATATTTGAACAAAAATAGCCGGGATGGTCTCCTTCCATACCGTGGAAAGCATGACCTGGATTACCATCAAGAACCATTACACCAGCGTGCTGTATTTTTCCATCCGGATAAAAAAGTTTTGCTCCAACTGCACCAATTTCCTTTTGCTGAGCAAATTCCAGCATTGACTCTAACCAGTCGGGGGTGATGACTTCTGTATCATCATTAAGCAGTAGCACAAATTGTCCTTTGGCTTTTGCTGCACCCATATTAATTCGCATCGAAAAATTGAACGGTTCGCGACACCGGACTAGTTCTACATTATCGTTCGCAATTCTATCTAAAGTTGATTGTGGAATATCGTATCCATCAACCACTACAATTTCAAACTTGCGATAGCTACTTAAATTCTGGATACTATTAATACAGTTTTCGAGAAGGCATAAAGAACCTTTAGGAGTATCTTTAACTGTCCCACCGCTAGGAATAACAATGCTAATTAGGGGTTCTCCCACAATATCGCGACGAACTCGCCAAAAACCTGACCGAGTTGTTTCTTCTACTGTTCCCGAATATTGACTGCGTTCGAGCATTGCTTCTAATGCTTTGCGGGCTGCAATATATGCCCAAGGCTTTGCTTCTTCCCCAGAAGTAACAGAAGCAGGAATAATCCGCCAGTGATATAAAATTTTTGGGATATGGTAAATATTTTGAGTTTTTTCTATAACTCGGAGTACGAGGTCATAATCTTGCGAACCATCGTATTCGCTACGAAAACCGCCAATTTCTCGGATGAGACTACTACGATAAATGCCGAGATGGCAGGTATACATGCAAGAATGAAAATACTCGGGTGACCAATCTGGTTTAAAAAATGGATCTAGGCGATTTCCTGAAGTGTCTATTTTATCTTCATCACTGTAAATAAAATCTGCATCTGGATGAAGATTTATTAGCTTTGCGTTTTCAAATAAAGCATCAACTGCTAGTTCATCATCATGATCTAGAAGTGCAATATATTCTCCAGTAGCTAACTCTAAAGCTGAATTACTAGCTGCCGAAATATTAGCGTTTTGCTCGCGAAATGCAACTTTTATCCGCGAGTCTAATTTGCTGTATTTAGTCAAAACAGAGCGGATATGCGGCTTTGGAGATGCATCATCGGCTATACAAAGTTCCCAATAAGGATAAATTTGATTGCGAACTGATTCTATCGCCTTTTCTAACCATTTTTGTTCTACGTTGTAAACGGGTACAATTACAGAAAATTTGGGTTTGAAAGCGAATTTTTCTATCTCTCGCTTAGCTTTAATAATATCTAACTTATGTAAACGATTTTCTTCAATCCACTCCTGATAGCTGGTTCTCTGTTTAATTTTGTTGCGAATATATTTTTGCAGAAAAGAAACTGTTCCTTTTGTTCCCTGCTGTTTCCATGTCCACTTCAGTTTCTCTATTTGATTTCTTCTACGTTCGGGAAAAGCCAATAAAGGTTTTGCTTCATCTTTTATTCCTATCGCACTTCTAAATTTGAACCACACGCGGCGAAGTTGCCAAAATGTGCTTGTTTGTATGGCTGCGATTAAAGCCTGACTTTGCTGAAATTCGGAGCGAGACTGATTTAATTGAGTTTTAATTTGCTCTAGCTCTAACTGAGACTGTTGTAATTGTTCCTGGCTTTGCTGCAATTCAGATTGAGAAAGTTCTAATTCTGTTTGTTTATTTTGCAGTTGAGATTGCGATTGTTCTAAATCCGCCTGAATTTGTTTTACTTCAGTTTGAAAAAGTTCTAATTCTGCTTGTCTATTTTGCAGTTGAGATTGCGATTGCTCTAGCTTTACTTCTGATGATTGTACCTCAGACAGCAACTCCTGCTCTCTTTCCAATAATTTGCAATGTTGCTCGTGAAGAATAGCATATTTTTTTTCGATAGAAGAGGGTACTGCTTTAATAATAAATTGCAACGTTTGAGCATCCTTATCTGCTTCAAGTTTTTGTATTGTTTCCAAATTGAACTCATGCTGATTGACTTCTGGAACTAAAGAGTTATCAGTAAAAATCGGCAGTGTTGTTCTATCAGTTAACTCTATTAAATATCCTGACTTATTGAATAAATCATTTACGGTTTTACGAGTAAAAAACCGTAGATGAGTATTATCTAAAATACCTAATTCCGAGTATTCAAATTTTCCCTGTAATAAAGCCAAGCGAATTGAACCGTGAGCAATGTTGGGAATAGAAGCGACTACGTATCCATCGGGATTAAGTATTGTTTTTGCTTCTTTTAGCACTTGCCAAGGGTTGCGAAGATGTTCTAATACATCACCGAAAATAGCCACATCAAAATGTTGATTTGGCAAAATTTCTTGTAGACTGACAAAGTCTAAATCGGCAACAATTACTTGTTGACAATATTGTTCTGCTAATTTAGCAGCTTCAGGATTAATTTCTATTCCTGTCACTATGCAGCCTTTAGTAGTGAGTAATTGTGCAAAATAACCGCTAGCACAGCCAAAATCAACTACTAGCTTATTAGTCCCAATAAAACTTAACATTTTACCTAAAGAATTATTTGTTCCTAATGCTTCCTCACTATGCAATTCTATACTTGAATAATCTTTATACCAATTTTCACTCATAACTAAAATATTTAATAATTATATTTTCAAACTGGTTATACAGGAGTAGGATAAATTTGTTTATTTACTGTGACTATTATTGGCTGATCTACCAAAGCATGAATGTTTTTTCCAGTACTCGGAGGTAAAACTTGAAATACAACTGCATTGTCAATCCAGTCAAACGTCAACGCTTCATAATTTTCTGCTCCAGCAACTGTTACACTGTAAGAATTCGGTCTTAAAGGTAATTTAAATTTAAAATCAACTTCTAATTCTTCATTTGGCTGTAATCTATCAATTTTGATATTTTCTTCAAATGTGTTACTACCAATTATTTCGTTACCGTTTTTATCACAAATGAAGAAACCTACAATACAGCTTTCAAGATACTCATATGTTTTTAATTTAACTGATAAAATAATTTCTTCATTAAAAGCAAAAATAGTATTTTCACCAATATCTTCACCGAAGCTATTTAACAATTTAATACTATCAATTCTGGCTTTTCCGCTTCCCCGACGTGATGCTTTTTCAGAGTTTTTATCGATAATAGTTACTTGACTGTTATTAGGTAATACTCCTGAAAATTGCTCTTGATTTGAGTTAATAACCTCATTGGCTGTATCTGAAAAATTACTTTCCAGGTTTGCTGGAACTAAACCTAATTCTAAATCCGTAACTAATTTTAAATATTCGATAGTAACAGCATTAGGTAACCCTTTAGTATAAATTTCCCCATCATGAATCATAACTGCTGAATTACATAACGTTTTAATCGCACCAGAATCGTGAGAAACAAACAAAGTTGTAACTCCAGAATCCATCAAAGCACGCATTCTTCTCATGCAGCGATGTTGAAAAACCACATCTCCAACAGCAAGAGCTTCATCTACAATCAAAACCTCTGGATCTACATTTACCGCAACCGCAAACGCTAAGCGAACAAACATACCACTAGAATAGGTCTTGACCGGTTGCTCGATAAAGTCTCCGATATCTGCAAATCCAGCTATTTCATCAAATCTATTTTCAATTTCTTCTTGGCTCAAACCCAAAAGTCTTCCGTTGAAAAACACATTTTGTCTTCCCGTGAACTCTGGATTAAAACCGCTTCCTAATTCTAAAAGTGCCGAAATTCTTCCTTTAACAATTTTCTCACCTGTGGTAGGTGTTAAAGTTCCAGCAATAATCTGTAAAAGCGTACTTTTACCCGAACCATTACGTCCGACAATTCCAATAGTTTGTCCCTTGGGTATTTCTAAATTAATATCTCGTAAAGCCCAAAACTCTCGAGCATAACTTTTCTTAGGTAATAAAATCTCCTTTAAACGGTCTACAGGGTGAGCATACCGTTTAAAACATTTTGAGATATTCTGGAGTGAAATCGCAATTTCTTCACTCATAATCTTCTAAATCCTACAACTTACACACCACACTCGACACCAATAGATTCTCTGGCAATAATAATGTATCCGGAATAACTTTGTATACTTATTTTTCCACCTACAGAGTATTTAATAGAGAATCATACATAGGTTATTAGTCAATTAGAATTAAGCTATACAATCTAATTAAAATGCATTATTCTACAAAACATCCGCAAAAGCCGGACGCAACTTCCGGTATACTAAAACACCGACAACAAAGACAATTCCCGATATAGTAAAAGCTACTCCCAATTCCCCCCAATGCTTCACCTCCCCTGTTAAAACAAAATCGCGATAAACCTCTACAATCGCTCCCAATGGATTTAACCATAATACCCAGTTTCGCCAACTTTCTGGAATTGATGTTGTTGGGTAAACTATTGGCGTAATATAAAACCAAATATTTAGAATAACATTTAAAGTTTGCGGGATATCACGTAAAAACACGGTTAATCCTGCGGCTAAGTAACCGAAGCCAGCCGTGATTAATAGCTGCGGTATCCAAACCAAAGGTAAAAACGCCAATGTTGTATGTAAAGTCCCTGAAGACAAAGCGACAAAGAAAATCAGCATTATTAAGCCAAAAGCACTCTCAATAAAAGCCGAAAAAACAGGTACCAGAGGCAATAAGGTTAGAGGGAAAACGACTTTTTTGACTAAATTAGGCTGACCTATTACCGAACTGGCAGATTGAGTTAAACCAGTACTGAAAGCAATCCAAGGAAGCAATCCTGCAAACAGCCAAAGTCCAAACGACACATTTTCATTTGCGGGTAAACCTTTCAGGCTTAATTTTACCTTTAAGACTACGGAAAACACGTAAGTGTAAATCAGTAATTGGGACAGTGGATTAACCAAAGACCATAAATTACCTAAAACCGAACCCTTATACCGTGCTTCCAAATCTCTTCTAACCAAAGTTCTTAACAAGTCGAACTTTGTCCACCATTGCTCGCTAATTGGTAGAATACGTCTTAACCTACCTGAAATACGGACAACTGAATGAATTGCTCGCATAAACTTCAGACTCCTCACACCTTAATAATCAGTTTAGTAACTAGCGGTCAATTTCTAAGTCAAATCCTACTTATAAGCGTTATCAACCTGAATTATTCTTCTTTGCAAGCAACTTTCTACAGGAAATATATTTTAAGAAAAGTTTATAAATGCTTCTATTAACAATTATTTTTAATCAAAATTTTTCATTAATTGTAAAACTTAATGTTTAATTGTGTTTTGTGTATAGTGGATTGGGCATGGGGAATTGGAAATTGGATATTTTAGAAGTGCTTAAGGGAGCGAGGCACTCCACTACAAATATTTTGATAACTTTTTATTAATAACTCCTAACTCTTAACTCCTAACTCCCTATCTTTCCCAGAAGTCCCTAATTCAGCTAAACTTAGTCTTGGTTTAGTGCATTATTAAAATCGGCATGGAAGTAGGACAAAAAGTTAAGGTAATTCGTTTACGCGACCGTTTATCCTCTGGAAGCACATCTAACAAGTTGGGAAAGGTCGGTACAATCGAAGGTTTCAAGATAACTGATGGTAAGGGTGTTGGCTGTGTGGTTAAGTTTGATGACAATTCTGCCACTTGGTTTTTTGAAGATGAACTCAAATTAGTGCAATAGAAGGAAGTTTCTTAACAAATCTGCTGTTAACTTGGAGTTGATTGTAAGGGCTGAAATTGGAAATTATAAAATGTCCCAGATATTAACCTTTTTGGGTGAAAGCAGCGCGGCTCGAACTAAAATTGCGATCGCGTCTGCTAAATCACTGGCGAATCAAGGAAAGCGGGTTCTTTTGGCAAGTGGTGCAGAACCCGTTTTACCCGTTATGTTGAGTGCGGATTTAGGTCCTGACCCTCAAGAGATTGGTGCTAATTTACAAGCAGTGCAGTTTCAATCTTCCGTGTTGTTAGAGCGCAATTGGGAAGAAGTGAAGAAACTTGAAGCGCAATATCTCAAAACACCTATTCTCAAAGATGTATACGGGCAAGAATTATCAATCTTACCTGGGATGGATGGCGCTTTGGCACTGAATGCTATCCGCGAATATTTTGAAAGCGGTAAATATGACGTAATTGTTTACAACGGAACAGGTGATTTAAACACCTTACGAATGTTGGGAATGCCTGAATCTATCAGTTGGTACGTGCGTCGTTTCCGACAATTGTTTATCAACTCGGATTTGGGTAAGGCAATCTCGGATTCACCTTTTATTCAACCGTTGATTTCTACCTTCCTTAACGTCAATCCTACAGCAGATAACTTTGCTCAACCTACAAACCAAGCAAATAACATCTTGGACAAAGGTAAACAAGTTTTAGCCAATCCCCAACAGTTCAGCGCTTTCTTGGTAACAACCCCAGACCCCATGGAAGTAGTAACAAGTCGCTACCTTTGGGGAAGCGCTCAACAGGTTGGTTTAACTATTGGTGGTGTTATTGTTATTTCAGAAGATGGAAATTCAAATGTCTCTGAAGACTTTGCCCCGTTGCAAGTAAGCAATATCCCAGATATTCAAGAAGGTAATTGGCAGCCATTAATAGATGCTCTCCCCGACTTTACAGCGCAGACGCAACTAGCTCCCAAACCTATAGAAATTGATGTGAACGCTCGTCAGGTAAAGTTATTCTTGCCAGGGTTTGACAAAAAACAAGTCAAACTAACTCAGTATGGGCCAGAAGTTACCATAGAAGCAGGAGACCAAAGAAGAAATATATTATTACCGACAGCCCTGAGCGGTAAACCCGTCGCAGGAGCGAAATTCCAGAACCAATATTTGATAATTTCGTTTTAAAACAAGGGAGTAAGGTAATGGGTAATAGGTAATAGGTAATAGGTTGAAAATTTTACTTCGTTCCTAACTAGTAATCCTCAACAGCTATCAACTAGCAATTACCAATTACCCATTACTCTTCGGGTTCAGCACTTGCTACAACGGAGGGAACCTCGGCAACGCAGTGCTTCACCAATTACCAATTACTAATAAAAAAAAATGTCTGAATCAACTCAATCAAAGTCAGAAGATAATCGTAGTGCTAAAACCAGACAGCTGTTAGGAATGAAGGGTGCAGCGTCTGGTGAAAATTCTATTTGGAAGATTCGTTTGCAGCTAATGAAGCCGATTACCTGGATTCCTCTAATTTGGGGAGTTGTCTGTGGTGCTGCTTCTTCGGGTAACTATATCTGGACTTTAGAAAATGTTCTCAAGTCGGCTGCTTGTATGTTACTTGCAGGCCCAATTTTAGCGGGTTATACCCAAACTTTAAACGAATATTATGACCGCGAAATTGATGCAGTCAACGAACCCTATCGTCCAATTCCTTCCGGTGCGATTCCTTTACCCCAGGTAATTACCCAAATTTGGGTATTAATGATTGCCGGTTTGGGTTTAGCTTTTGCTTTAGATAGATGGGCAGGAAATGAGTTTCCCACAATTTCGGTTATCGCTGTATTAGGTGTATTAATAGCCTATATTTATTCGGCACCACCTTTAAAATTGAAACAAAACGGTTGGTTAGGTGGCTACGCTCTCGGTGCAAGCTATATTGCTTTTCCTTGGTGTACGGGTCATGCATTATTTGGCGAACTAAATTGGAAAGTAGTAGTATTTACTGTCGTATATAGTTTGGCAGGATTGGGAATCGCCATTGTTAATGACTTCAAGAGCGTAGAAGGTGATAAGCAATTCGGACTGAAATCCTTACCGGTAGTCTTTGGAGTAAAAAAAGCCGCTTTCATCTGCGCGGGAATGATTGATATTTTTCAAATGTTGATTGCAGGATATCTTGTGTACATACATCAGAATTTGTATGCAGCAATACTAGTTTTATTAATAATTCCTCAAATCACATTGCAAGATATGTATTTCTTGCGCGACCCCTTAGAAAACGATGTAAAATATCAAGCTAGTGCCCAACCATTTCTAGTTTTAGGAATGTTAATCGCGGGTATCGCCCTCGGTCATTCGGGTGTTTAATCAATTATTAGGTTATGAAAATGGGGTATTGGGCGAGATAATTATTAACTCATAACTCATAACTCATAACTCCTAACTCTCAATCTAAAATCCAAAACCCTTGAAGTCGTGTTTCAAATACTTTATTGCTTAGTTAATGCGATTCGACCTTTCTTAGTGCCCATTTGCTTTGTCTGTGCTTGGTCATTAGTTATTTTAGCCGCTTGGAGTATGTGGAGTGCGGCGAAAGATGGAATTGCAACAGCACAGCAAATGCATCAGATTCCATGTACGGGCTGCCAATATTTTACCGATGATTATCGTTTGAAATGTACCGTTAATCCTTCTATTGCTAACACCGAAGAAGCAATAGAATGTATGGATTATCAACCTAAAACAAATCCAATGTTGTATTAGGGGTAAAGAAGCAACAAGGAATATGGATTTAAAAATTCCTTCCTCCTAATTTTTAATAACTAACCACCAGCAACTAATATTTAATGTTTGTCAAAAAGCTGTTAGATTGTCCAGAGTTTATAGCAGGTGATAACACTATTCTACGAGAATTGCTTCACCCGGATAAACAATCTTTAGAATTACGTTATAGCTTTGCTCACGCAACATTACCAGTTGGGAAAACTTCCCAACCGCATTCTTTAACTACTTCGGAAGTCTACTATATTCTTACCGGTAAAGGAGAAATGCATATTGATGATGAAACTCAAATTGTAGAACCGGGTGATGCTGTCTACATTCCTCCCAATGCGAAACAATTTATTCACAGTTGTGGTAACGAAGCATTAGTATTTATTTGCATTGTAGATCCAGCTTGGCGTAAAGAAGATGAAAC
>CAKZYM010000036.1 GCA_937884685.1 uncultured Calothrix sp. | reverse complement strand
AACAACTAATGGCTATTAAAGAAAGAGTTGGCTTAGTGGTCAGCGACAAAATGGAAAAAACCGTAGTAGTCGCCGTTGAAAACCGCGATAGCCATCAAAAGTACGGCAAAATTGTAGTTACAACCAGACGCTACAAAGCTCACGACGAAGAAAATAACTGTAAAGAAGGCGATCGCGTTCGCATTCAGGAAACCAGACCCCTGAGCAAGACTAAGCGCTGGCAGGTTAAGGAAGTCCTCAGCAGTAGGAATAATTGATAAAAATTGGTTGTTACATAGCTAGCAACTTTACAATGGAGAAAAATTGTGATACAAGCCCAGTCTTACCTTAATGTTGCAGATAACAGCGGTGCCCGTAAATTAATGTGCATCCGTGTTCTGGGTGCTGGAAATCGTAGCTATGGCAGCATTGGCGATAAAATTATTGCTGTAGTAAAAGATGCCCAACCAAACATGGCTATCAAAAAGTCAGATGTGGTTCAGGCTGTAATCGTCCGTACCAGAAAAGGCGTAAACCGCGACAGTGGCATGACTATTCGCTTTGATGATAATGCCGCAGTGATTATTAACCAAGATGGAAATCCCAGAGGAACGCGGGTATTTGGTCCCGTAGCGCGTGAATTGCGCGAAAAAAACTTTACTAAAATAGTTTCTCTGGCACCGGAGGTACTGTAATGGCAGTTAAGAAAAAAACACAGCCTAAGTTTCATAAAATGCATGTCAAAACTGGAGATACCGTACAGGTGGTTTCTGGAAAAGACAAAGGCAAAGTAGGTGAAATTGTTCGGTCAATTCCTAAAGATAGTAAAGTTATTGTCAAGGGTGTAAACGTAAAAACCAAACACGTTAAGCCACAGCAAGAAGGTGAATCTGGGAAAATTGTTACCCAAGAATTTCCGATTCATAGTTCTAACGTGATGCTTTATTCCACCAAGGAAAACGTAGTTTCTCGCGTTTGCTACACCTTTACCCAAGAGGGTAAGAAAGTCCGCATGTTAAAGAAAACTGGCGAAATATTGGACAAATAGTTGAAAATTAAGAGTTATGAGTTAGGAGTTAGGAGTTAGGAGTTAGGAGTTAAGAGTTAATAATTAGTAATTAATAATTAGTAAACCTTTAACCTTTAACCTTTGACCTTTAACCTTAGAGATTCAATCTTATTTTTAACAATTTTATTCCCTGACAAAGCCCAGGGTATTGGAGAAAAAAATGGCAGTAGGATTAAAAAGTAAGTATCTTGAAACTATTGTCCCCAATCTCATGAAGCAGTTTGAATATAAAAATATTCATGAGGTGCCCAAGGTTACGAAAGTTACTGTTAACCGAGGATTGGGGGAAGCTTCTCAAAATGCGAAAGCACTAGAAGCATCTTTAAGCGAAATTGCATTAATTACCGGTCAAAAGCCAGTAGTTACCAGAGCTAAAAAAGCGATAGCGGGTTTTAAAATTCGTGAAGGTATGCCTGTAGGAGTGATGGTCACTCTTAGAAGCGGTAAAATGTATAACTTTCTCGACCGTTTAATTAACTTGTCATTGCCTAGGATTCGCGACTTTCGCGGTATAAGTCCAAAGAGCTTTGATGGTCGTGGAAACTACACTCTGGGAGTTAGAGAACAATTAATTTTTCCAGAAGTAGAATACGACAAAATTGACCAGATTCGTGGAATGGATATTTCCATCATTACTACAGCTAGGAATGACGAAGAAGGTCGCGCTTTACTAAAAGAAATGGGAATGCCCTTCCGGGAGCAATAAGTTCATTTAATAGAGGAAAAGATGGCGGCAAACGATACAATTGCAGATATGCTGCCGCGCATCAGCAACGCCAATTAGGCTCGGCCCCAAACACCACAAGTGCCAGCGACAAAGATGACCCAAAGCATAGCTAAAGTACTTCAGGAAGAAGGCTTTATCACTGATTTTGAGACATCTGGTGAAGGATGGAGCAGCAAATTGGTAATTTCTTTGAAATACAAAGGAAAAAATCGTCAACCAATTATTACTACTCTCAAAAGAGTTTCTAGACCTGGTTTGCGAGTTTATTCAAATAGGAAAGATTTACCAAGAGTACTTGGTGGCATTGGCATAGCCATCATATCAACATCCTCTGGCATCATGACCGACCGTCAAGCACGCCAACAAAATGTAGGTGGTGAAGTACTTTGCTACGTTTGGTAGTTCAGGAATTTTGGATTTTAGATTTTAGATTTCCTCACTGTAGAAATTAAAGTCTTAAATTTATCGAGTTCTCAGCTTTCATCTTTGTTTGATATAAGGAATTTGGCAGCTTGAAACCGTTTTATTGATACAGGAATATTAAAAATATTCTTCAATCTTCAATCCAAAATCCAAAATCCAAAATCCAAAATCGAAATGGGAATAAACAGCCATGTCCAGAATTGGTAAGCAGCCAATAACGGTACCTGCGAAGGTACAAGTAAAAATTGATGGAAGCTCGATATCCGTTAAAGGTCCGAAAGGAGAATTATCTCGCGAACTTCCTTCTGAGGTCAGCGTGGTTCAAGAAGGCGATGTTTTAACAGTATCGCGCCAAGATGATTCGAGAGTATGTCGCCAAATGCACGGTTTAAGCCGGAGTTTGGTTTCCAACATGGTAGAAGGTGTTTCTCAAGGATTCCAGCGTAAATTACAACTCCAAGGGGTTGGTTATCGAGCGCAGGTTAAAGGGAAAGATTTAGTCTTGAATGTTGGATACAGCCATCCTGTAGAAATTACTCCCCCTGATGGAGTTCAATTCGCTATTGAAGACAAAGGTCTGACTATTGTTGTTACCGGTTACAACAAAGAAGTAGTCGGCAACATCACAGCAAAAATTCGTGCCGTTCGTCCACCAGAGCCTTACAAAGGTAAAGGTATTCGTCACGAGAATGAAGTTGTCAGACGTAAAGCTGGTAAAGCTGGTAAAGGTGGTAAGAAGTAAATCATTAAATCATGAAATTTACCCGCAAACAATCAAAACAACGTCGTCACAGACGTATCAGAGGCAAAGTATTCGGTTCTTCCGAACGCCCACGTTTGGCTGTATATCGCTCTAACGAGCATATTTATGCTCAAGTTATAGACGATACCAGTCACAGAACTTTGGCTACTGCATCGAGTATAGAACCAGAATTAAAATCCAAATTGAGTTCCGGTTCCAATCAGCAAGCTTCTACAGAAGTTGGTAAAGTTTTAGCCTCACGAGCGCTTGAGAAAGGTATTAATCAAGTAGTTTTCGACCGTGGAGGAAACCTTTATCACGGACGTGTTAAAGCTCTAGCTGATGCAGCCAGAGAAGGTGGTTTAAGCTTCTAGGCTGCTTTTTATCACCGGTTTCTCAGTTTATTGGTGATGCTTTGAGCTTAATAAGTAGTAAGTAAAGTTAATAAACATAATATTTACTAGTTATTCATAAGTAGAAGGCAACCGATAAGTAAAATCACATAATGATTAAGTGTTTCAAATATGGCAAACAATCGTCGTAAAACGAGCCGAGCGAAAAAAGAAGAAACCAACTGGCAAGAGCGAGTAATTCAAATCCGACGGGTAAGCAAGGTTGTTAAGGGTGGTAAGAAACTCAGCTTCCGAGCCATCGTAGTTGTTGGAAACGAACGCGGTCAAGTTGGTGTTGGTGTTGGAAAAGCTAGTGATGTTATCGGTGCCGTGAAAAAAGGCGTAGCTGATGGCAAGAAGCATTTGGTAGATATTCCGATTACCAAATCCAACTCTATTCCCCATCCTACCGATGGTATTGGCGGCGGAGCTAAAGTCATTATGCGACCCGCAGCACCAGGTACTGGTGTAATTGCCGGTGGCGCAGTACGTACTGTATTAGAATTGGCTGGAGTTAAAAACATCTTGGCCAAACAACTCGGCTCTAACAATCCTCTTAATAATGCCAGAGCTGCAATGAATGCTCTAGCTGTATTGCGTAACTTTAAAGAAGTTGCCGAAGATAGAGATGTCAGTATAGAAAAGCTCTACGCACAGTAAGAGTTGTATTTATGATTAATCGTGTAAATTAATACAGAGAGAACGAATTATGAGACTACACGATGCTCGCCCTCAAAAGGGTTCAAAAAATCGCGGTCGGCGTGTCGGACGCGGTATTGCAGCCGGTCAAGGTGCTAGTTGCGGTTTTGGTATGCGGGGTCAAAAATCTCGTTCCGGTAGAGGAACTAGACCTGGTTTTGAAGGTGGTCAACAGCCTCTTTACCGTCGAGTGCCCAAACTTAAAGGTTTTCCCCTCGTTAATCGCAAAATATACACTACGATTAATGTAGGGAAACTATCTTCCCTCCCAGCAAATACAGAAGTTAATGCGACCTCTTTACAGGAGAATGGTATTCTCACTACCGTAAAAAGTCCATTGAAAATTCTGGGAGATGGAGAATTGAACGTTGCTCTAAAAGTGCAGGCCGCAGCTTTTACCGGTTCGGCTCGTAGCAAAATTGAGGCAGCTGGTGGTAGTTGTGAAATTGTATAAGTGACTCCAGTAAGTTGCCTGCTCCGGCAGTACTTCCGCCATCGGTTGCCTGGTTAACATTCGTCTCTTTTACCATCATTATGATCAGTCGAGATAAAGCACCATCCGCTCAGGAAACTTTTATGCAGATGGCACAGGCAGCCGGTCTGAGAGGACGGCTGTTTGTCACCATAGGTATTCTACTTTTGATTCGCTTGGGTATTTATATACCTATTCCAGGTATAGACCGTGTAGCTTTTGGCGCTCAACAAAATAATGGTCTAGCAGGACTTTTAGATATCTTTTCTGGTGGCGGATTTTCTGCTTTGGGAGTCTTCACTCTAGGTATTTTACCTTTTATTAATGCCTCGATTATTATCCAGTTGCTCACAGCCGCTATCCCAAGTTTAGAAAAACTACAGAAAGACGAAGGTGAAGCTGGAAGACGAAAGATTTCTCAAATTACACGATATGTAGCCTTGGGTTGGGCAATTGTTCAAAGTATATTTATTTCAGCAGTTTGGCTCAAACCCTTCGCATTCAATTTTGGTCCGATTTTCGTGTTTGAGACTGCTTTAGCTCTTGTAGCTGGTTCGATGTTTGTAATGTGGGCATCGGAAGTGATTACAGAGCGAGGAATTGGTAATGGAGCTTCATTACTTATTTTCCTTAACATCGTTTCTTCTCTACCTACAACTTTAGGTAATACTATCCAGTTGGCTCAAACTGGAGGTCGCGAAACTGTAGGTCAAGTAGTTGTATTACTACTGCTTTTCTTAGCCACTATTGTTGGTATCGTGTTTGTTCAAGAAGGAATGCGCCGCATTCCAATTATTTCGGCAAGACGACAAGTAGGCAGAAGAGTTTTAGCCGAACAGCGTAGCTTTTTACCCTTAAGACTAAATCAGGGTGGAGTAATGCCGATTATTTTTGCAACCGCAATCTTGAGTTTACCACTGTTAATTGGTAACTTTACTCAAAACCAAGCAATAGCATCCTTTACAAGCACTTATCTAAGCCCAGGTGGTTCTGGTTGGTGGGCTTACGCATTAATATACCTGTTTTCAATTATTTTCTTCAGCTACTTCTATTCTTCATTGATTGTCAATCCAGTTGATATTGCTCAGAACTTGAAGAAGATGGGTTCTTCTATTCCAGGGATTCGTCCTGGTAAAGCAACCAGCGAATATCTTGAAAGAGTATTGAATCGACTTACCTTCTTGGGTGCTGGCTTTTTGGGATTAGTAGCGATTATTCCTACCGTTGTGGAAAGAGTATTAGATGTGCAAACTTTCCGAGGATTAGGTGCCACCTCTTTGCTAATTTTGGTTGGTGTTGCTATCGATACAGCTAAACAGGTTCAAACCTATGTTATTTCTCAGCGTTACGAAGGAATGGTGAAACAGTAGTGACCTTTCTCGATTTTAGATTTTGATGATGCGACCTCACCGAGGTATTCTCGGTTGTAGGAAGTGTCGGGGATTTTAGATTTTGGATTAAAGATTAGCGAGCCAACAAGAGCGTGTATCCTAACAGGAAATAATTTGAAATTAGTTTTGCAATTAGTTTTGCAATTAAAACCCCTGACTTCTAGAATCTTGATTTAAAATCTAAAATTTCTGCATCAGCGAACCTCTATCATTCTAGAGGACAATCCAAAATCTTCCCAAAATCATCAATCTAAAATCTGAATCGAATGACGCGAATAATTTTTTTAGGAGCTCCTGGAGCGGGTAAAGGGACTCAGGCTCAAACCTTAGCAGAACATTGGAAAATTCCTCATATCTCAACTGGTGACATTCTCCGCTCAGCAATCAAAGAGCAAACAGCTTTAGGGGTAAAAGCCAAGAGCTTTGTTGATAGCGGTCAGCTAGTCCCTAGCGAACTGGTTCAAGATATGGTCGAAGAGCGCTTGCAAAAGGCGGATACTAGTTCTGGATGGATTCTTGATGGCTTTCCCCGGACTGTTGACCAAGCCACTTTTTTAGATAATTTATTGAAAAAAATGAATTTAGGTGGCGCACTAGTAATCAATTTAGATGTACCAGATGATGTGGTAGTTGGTCGCTTGCTCGAACGCGGACGAAAAGATGATACCGAAGAAGTTATTCGTCGTCGTCTGGAAATCTACCGTTCTGAGACTACACCTCTAATTGATTATTACGGAGAGCGCAAACAATTAGTAGTGATAAACGGTAATCAATCTGCCGAAGAAGTCACTTCTAATCTTAAGGACTTAACTGTCAGTTGCTAGAACCATTCCCATCGTTAGTAGTTAGTAGTGGAGCAGCGCGGTCTTGGGGAGCCACTCTTGTGCGCGGTGAATCTAGTTGGGGGTGTCGGTTCCCGTCTCCCAAACTATTGAACCTGAAGGGGTTCCCCGCGTTGAGAGAAGTGGCGTGGTCTCCCCCATGTAAGCCAGAGGCTTTCTAGCCCGCACGCTCCGCGTGAACGCAGAGTGCGACTGCTGTTAGCCCCTAGCGTTCACGCAGTGAGTCGTCAGACTAAGCGTACCGTAGGTATTGCGTCTCCCGGAGGGAGATACCCGAAGGGTTGGTTAAATAGCTGATTTTAATGAAACTACTAACTGCTAAAAACTTTCTCCGAATCGGCAAGAAAATTTTGAATAAGATATATTAATAAATTGTTGATATATTCGTTAAAAAATTAGCAGTTTCGGCAACTGCAATTGAAAAATATCGTTGAGCTAAAGGAAAAACAAATTGTCCAAACAAGATTTGATTGAAATGGAAGGCACGGTGACAGAATCGTTGCCTAATGCCATGTTCCGTGTTGACCTAGATAATGGCTTTAACGTTCTCGCTCACATCTCTGGTAAGATTCGCCGGAACTATATCAAAATTCTACCTGGCGACCGCGTGAAAGTCGAGTTAACGCCTTATGACTTAACCAAGGGTCGAATTACCTATCGATTGCGTAAGAAGTAAGTCTATGTGAAATATTATACTACAATCTAATAGTTTTGGCTTTACCTAATTTAACTGAAAAAGCTTCTGCTTTGTGTTATAATTTACTATTTGGAGTTTGATTTTAAGGCAATGAAAGTAAGAGCCTCCGTAAAAAAAATGTGCGAGAAGTGCAACGTGATTAAGCGTCGCGGTCGCGTTATGGTCATTTGTGAAAATCCAAAGCACAAGCAAAGACAAGGATAATCGATTATTTTTTAAGTTTAATCGCCCTGTCTTGTTTTTGTTTGAGATTTTGCTAGACACGATTATGATTGATGCGAAGCAAAAATTTCAGTCATCGCAAATCTAGAAATCTTAATGCTGGGGATTTAGCAAAATTAATACGAGGGCAGCTTTAGCAGGAAATCATAAATCCCTACATTACATCGTAGGAATTAAGGCTATCTCTCTAAATTTCGGATATGTTTCAACAGATGTAAGAACATCCGAATATAAGCGGGTTGATACAGATGAATATTGAATATTAGGAGAATTCTATAATGGCACGTATTGCCGGAATAGACTTACCACGCGATAAACGTGTTGAAATAGGTCTAACTTACATTTTTGGAATCGGCTTGACAAGCGCCAAAAAGATATTAGCTAGTACTGGTGTTAATCCTGACACCCGAGTTAAGGAACTAAGCGATAGTGATGTTGCAGCTTTAAGAGCCGAGGTAGAGAAAAACTATCAGGTTGAAGGTGACTTGAGACGCTGGGAAGCGATGAATATCAAGCGTTTGGTTGATATTGGCACCTACAGAGGTCGTCGTCATCGTATGGGTTTACCAGTCAGAGGACAAAGAACTCGTACCAATGCTAGAACTCGTCGAGGAAGAAGACAAACAGTAGCTGGTAAGAAGAAGGCTCCAGGTAAGTAAAATAATTAGTTTAGATAGTTATTTTTACTTAAGTAGCCGTTAGACAATAATTAGCGATTTATTCACTTAAAAATATGGCGCGACAATCAGGAAAAAAAGGCGGAAGCAGAAAACAGAAGCGTAATGTACCTAACGGAGTAGGCTATATTCAGTCTACTTTCAATAATAGTATCGTCACAATTACAGACGCTAACGGAGACGTAGTTTCCTGGGCTTCTGCTGGCTCAAGTGGTTTTAAAGGAGCAAAAAAGGGAACTCCTTTTGCTGCTCAAACAGCAGCAGAGAGTGCAGCGAGACGAGCTATGGATCAGGGTATGCGTCAGATAGAAGTTATGGTCAGTGGTCCGGGAGCAGGAAGAGAAACTGCTATTCGGGCAATTCAGGGAGCAGGGTTAGAAATAACCTTGATTCGGGATATTACCCCGATTCCTCATAACGGCTGTCGTCCACCCAAAAGGCGTAGGGTTTAGACGTAGCTCAGCACGAAAATATGGCTTTCGGCAACGAGTAATAGATGTGAACTCATACTCAACTCATAAACTTTGTCACCTGGTACAGGAATTTTAAATTCATAATTTTAGATTCACCAATGCGGTTTAGGAACGGTATATTTCGGACTTTGGTTTGACTTCATAGATTTAGTATCTTAGTTAGAACCAGTTTCGAGCTTATTTTCAAAAGACTAAATCGCCGATAATCCAATCTAAAATATAAAATTTAGAATTGTTTGGATCGGTTTCTTATCGCTCAAGAAGACAATAGTTTAAAGTTACATTTGCCGATTTAAAAGCCAGTTCCCCTCACTCAAGACAGTGGCCGTCCGTAGAAATGGAATAGCGATTGTATAAAAAGCTGTAATCGTTTCTTTATATTGACAAAAATAAAAAATCTCTTGTCTTTGTGAGAATTATCGAAAAATTGATGATATCACGAGGCAAAAGGGAATTTACTTTCATAGAAAGGGTAGGCAATAAATTAAGATTGTCTGCCATGATAGGACCTGATTCAGAAGGGAGGCTACTCCGTGGCGCAGTTTCAAATTGAATGTGTAGAATCCAATACAGAAGAAAGTCGGAGCCACTATTCTAAATTTGTTTTAGAACCTTTAGAGAGGGGTCAAGGAATTACAGTTGGCAACGCTCTGAGACGGGTTTTACTGGCTAATTTAGAGGGGACATCTGTTACAGCAGTGCGAATTGCGGGGGTAACTCATGAATTTGCCACCGTAAAAGGCGTACGTGAGGATGTATTAGAGATTCTCATGAGAATGAAAGAACTTATTCTTAAAAGTCATTCTCCCCAAGCTCAGATTGGTAGATTATTAGTTAATGGTCCTGCAACAGTTACCGCAGCACACTTTGACCTACCAAGTGAAGTCGAAGTTATTGACCAGACCCAGTATATAGCTACCTTAGCAGAAGGTGGCAGACTGGAAATGGAATTTCGGATTGAGAAAGGAAAGGGCTATCGCACCGTAGAGAGAGGTCGTGAAGAAGCTACATCCTTAGACTTTCTGCAAATAGATTCAATATTTATGCCAGTGCGGAAAGTTAATTACAGCGTTGAGGAAACCCGTGGAGAAAACGGTTACCCCAAAGATAGATTGCTTCTAGAAGTTTGGACAAACGGTAGTGTTGCTCCTCAAGAAGCGCTCTCTTCTGCTGCTGGAATTCTAGTAGAATTATTCAATCCGCTGAAGAATATTGAAATTAATCCAGAGGATACGGTTTCAGAAATTGACCAAGATCCAACGGCTCAAATACCTATTGAAGAATTGCAGCTTTCCGTTCGAGCTTATAACTGTTTGAAGCGGGCACAAGTTAACTCGGTTGCAGACCTATTGGACTATACCCAAGAAGACCTGCTAGAAATCAAGAACTTTGGTCAGAAATCAGCAGAAGAAGTAGTAGAAGCATTGCAGCGACGCTTGGGTATTACTTTGCCAACAGAAAGAGCTTCAAAACACGTCTAAATTAAACAATAAACCACGACTATAATAGTGCAATCATGCGTCACCGTTCTAAACTCAAAAAACTTAGTAAGCCAGCCGACCAGCGTCGTGCTTTGCTGCGAGCGCTTTCTACTGAGCTAATTCGTCACGGACGAATTACTACTACCATAACCAGAGCAAAAGTAGTGCGTTCAGAAGTAGAAAAAATGATTACTTTAGCTAAAGATGGTTCTTTAAACGCACGCCGTCAAGCTATTAGTTATCTCTATGACAAAGACTTAGTTCACGCTTTATTTGAACAGGTTCCCACTCGATATGGCGAGCGTAAAGGCGGTTATACCCGTATTTTACATACAGTACCTCGTCGCGGTGATAACGCTCAGATGGCAATTATTGAATTAGTGTAATTGGGATGAGGATGTAGTTTTTCGCGACATCCTTAATTTGATTGTATGTCAGAAAGCCGACCACCCGAAATTTCTCAAAGGGTTGCCTTGGTAATTCAATATCAAGGCACTTATTTTCATGGTTGGCAGTGGCAGCCCAAATACTGTAGCGTCCAGGAAGAGATTGAAAAAGCAATTTCTGGTGTAGTAGGCGATAAAGTCACCTTACATGGTGCGGGGAGAACCGATAGTGGGGTTCATGCAGCGGCTCAAGTAGCTCATTTCAATGTCGTAAGTAAGATTCCACCTTCAAAATGGGCAACTATTTTAAATGGTTATTTACCTGAAGGCATATTGATAAGAAGCTCTGCAGGTGTAAGCAATGATTGGCATGCTCGTTTTGATGCAACGTATCGACGATATCGTTACACACTATACAACGACAAATTGCCAAATCTATTTATAAAACCCTTTAGCTGGCACTATTATCACGCTCCCTTAGACGAAACTTTAATTGCAGCAGCACTTCAACCCTTGCTTGGGAAGCATCACCTAGCAGCTTTTCACCGTGCTAATTCCGGACGTAAGCATTCATGGGTAAACGTGCAAGATGTAGAATGTTATCGTCGTGGGGCATTGGTACATATTGAAATTCAAGCGGATGGTTTTCTATATGGTATGGTTCGTTTGTTGGTAGGAATGCTGGTTCAAGTTGCTACCGGAAAGCGAACGAAAGAGGATTTTACTCAAATCTGGCAACAAGAACGCCGTGATGAAGTAAAATATGCTGCACCTCCCCAAGGACTGTGTTTATTGCGGGTAGGATATGATGATTTTCCTTTTCCTCCCGAAATTTGGTACGACACTCAACCTTTATTTGAATTTTCAGATAATTTTCCAGATACTTCTGTAAATAGTAATTCAGATAATATCCTAGGTGAAATTACTGCATAAAAATGTAAATTTATTAATAGTCAATCTGAGTCAAATGATGACAAAAACCTACCTTCCCAACCCAGCAACAGTACAGCGAGACTGGTATGTAGTAGACGCAGCAGACCAACGTCTCGGTCGTCTAGCTACTGAAATCGCAATGATTTTACGTGGCAAAAATAAACCACAATATACCCCACATATGGATGCAGGGGATTTTGTTGTTGTTATTAATGCAGAAAAAGTTGTAGTAACTGGTAAAAAGCCTGCTCAAAAACTGTACCGTCGTCACTCCGGTCGTCCTGGTGGGATGAAGACAGAAACTTTTGAACACCTACAGGCACGTTTACCAGAACGTATTATCGAAAAAGCCGTTAAAGGTATGTTGCCTAAAAATAATTTAGGGCGACAGTTATTCAAAAAACTCAAAGTTTATGCGGGTTCGGAACATCCTCATTCCGCACAACAGCCCAAAGCATTAGAAATTAATACACTTCCAGGAGAGCAAAAATAATGCAAGCAACGGAAAATGAAAGCGGACGCGCCGTATACTGGGGAACCGGTCGTCGTAAGTCCTCAGTAGCAAGAGTACGTCTCGTTCCCGGCAACGGAAAGTTGACCGTCAACGGTAAAGAAGGGGATTTGTATTTCCAATTTAATCCTAACTATATCGGAGGAATTAAAGCTCCTTTAGAAACATTAGGATTAGAAAGCGAATACGATATTTTAGTCAGAGCTAATGGCGGTGGTTTAACCGGACAAGCAGATGCAGTTCGTTTGGGAGTAGCCCGCGCATTGTGTCAGCTAGACCCAGATAATCGTCCCCCATTGAAAACTGAAGGCTATCTTTCTCGCGACCCTAGGTCTAAAGAACGTAAGAAATACGGTTTACACAAAGCTCGTAAAGCTCCTCAGTATTCTAAGCGTTAATAGATACAGCATATTTCATTTTTATAAAGTACATTCGGACGGGCAGGGATGCCCATCCCACAAGACTTTTATAATATAAGTCTGTACCTCATTTACCCTGCATTGTGCTGTAGATTTCTTGCTACCTCTAATAATTGAAAAATTGGAGTTAGGTAAGTCATAATTGTTATAAGCTCACCACAAAGAAGAAAATGGCAAAACCAGAAATTCATCCAGAGTGGTATCCAGAAGCCAAAGTTTATTGTAACGGTCAGGTTGTAATGACCGTCGGTTCTACTAAACCCGAATTACACGTAGATGTTTGGTCTGGAAATCACCCCTTTTATACAGGTACTCAGAAGATTATTGATACCGAAGGTCGCGTAGAACGCTTCCTACGTAAGTACGGTATGTCAAGTAGTCAAACTAAACAGAACGAAGAAGAGAAAGGCAACGAAACCAAAAAATAGCTGTCAGGCAATACTTCAATCAAACGACTCAGCTTTACTGAGTCGGTTTTTTAGTCTTTGCCTGTAAATCTATTTTTTTAGGAGCGTTGCACCATCATGGCCGAACAATATTTGCTGGAAAAACTACAATCCGTTGAACAAACCTTTAACGAATTGACTCGTCGCTTAGGTGACCCCGATACAGCCAGAAACCCAGAAGAGTTCCAGGAAGTAGCAAAAGCCCGTTCTGGATTGGAAGAGGTAGTGAATACCTACGAAACTTGGAAAAATACCCAAGAGGAATTAGTTGGAGCCCGTGAAGTCGCCAAAGAATCTCAAAGCGACCCAGAATTGCATGAAATGGCAACTTTGGAAGTAAAAGAACTTGAAGAGAAAACAGAAGAACTTGAAAGTCTTCTAAAAATATTACTTTTACCCCGCGACCCCAACGATGAGAAAAATATCATGTTGGAAATTCGTGCCGGTACCGGTGGTGACGAAGCAAGTATTTGGGCTGGTGATTTGGTACGTATGTACGAGCGATACGCCAGTACTCAAGGTTGGAAAGTGAAATTGCTCAGCGAATCTTTGGCTGAAATGGGTGGTTTCAAAGAAGCAGTTCTAGAAATTAAAGGCAATAGCGTCTACAGCAAACTCAAATTTGAAGCTGGAGTCCATCGAGTGCAGCGCGTACCCTTAACCGAGTCTGGGGGAAGAGTTCACACTTCTACAGCTACCGTCGCAGTCATGCCAGAAGTGGATGACGTGGAAATTCATATTGACCCCAAAGATTACGAAATGTCTACCGCTCGTTCCGGTGGTGCTGGTGGTCAAAACGTTAACAAAGTTGAGACAGCAGCAGACCTTTATCACAAACCTACTGGTATCAGAATTTTCTGTACCGAAGAGCGCAGTCAGTTACAGAACAAAGAACGAGCTTTGCAAATTCTGCGTGCGAAATTGTACGAAATGAAACTGCGCGAGCAACAAGAAGCCGTTACCGATTTACGTCGCTCGCAAGTGGGTACGGGTTCGCGTTCCGAGAAAATTCGCACCTACAACTACAAAGACAACCGAGCCACAGACCACCGTCTTGGTGAAAACTATTCGCTCAACCCAGTTTTAGAAGGCGATTTAGACCCAGTTATCCAGTCTTGTATATCTCAAGACCAACAGGAGCGTTTAGCAGAACTCGCTGCTTCAGTGAACAATTAATATTAATTAACAATTAAAGAATTAGGAACTGGATACAAACGGTTTGAAATATTCCCATTCGCTAGCCATTCCTACGTCATCAGAAGCCGTCTGTTGTGCCATTGCTCTTAATACACACAGACGGTTTTGTAATGCATTGTAAATTGCGTCTTCCATTTCCGTCGGATAGGGATAACTCTTAAATTCCCGCTCCATAATATGGTTTATTAACTGTAACTTTTTAAAATTGGGGCTTTTTTCAATCAAAACCTCTACTTCCCGCTGCCAAGTCGGGAAAATGCGGTAGCTGAAAAATCCACTGCAAACTCCACCTGATTCATTCCAGTAGGAAATACAAATTTTATGTTTAAGTAAAGTGATTTTTTTTATTTTTTTGACATCTAAACCAGTCGCTCTTAAAGTTTCTTTGGCTTCAGATGACGAAAGTCGCCAACAATCTGGTTTAATT
>CAKZYM010000035.1 GCA_937884685.1 uncultured Calothrix sp. | reverse complement strand
AATTAGCTCAAATAGCAGAAGACTATCCAGAACTTTACGATAATGTGATTCAAATAATTACTGAATTTATAAAAAAAAGACGCTCATTTAAATTATTAAAAAAATGTGAAGCGAGTATGATAAGTGAAATTAATATTGATATTCAGAATGCTTTAAAAATTATAACTAATCCGGATATTGATGAATCCTTGCGTAGAGATAAGGTGGACTTAAGCTATGTAGACATTAGAGGTGCAGACCTTCATGGTGCAAATTTAAAAAAAATTAATTTACAACAATCAATTCTTTACCGAGTAAACTTTACTGATGCAATACTAGATTGTGCGAATTTAAATGGTGCAGTACTAAGTGCAGCAAACTTTCACAGTGCAAATCTTGTTTCAGTTAACTTATCTGGTGCTATATTGAATGCAGCAAATCTCAGTGAAGCAAATCTTACTCATGCGGATTTGCGTTGTGCTAACTTATTTTTAGCTAATTTACAGGGAGCAAATCTCAGCGGTGCTAATTTAGATGGGGCTAACTTAAGAGAAGTCAATTTTTGCAGTAATTAGACAACTCATAAGACTCCCGTATCAGTTAAAAACTAGTTCAAAACTAAAATTGTAATATTCATCTTTGCTATGAAAAGGCGGTGCTTCTAAGTCGCTATCTAAAATTTATCTACGTAATTTTACCGTGCCGTAGAATATAACTAGGGCATTATATTAGAAACAATCAGCAAGCTTTCTACCGGCTTTACAGATTGCAACTGCAACTTTCGACAGATATTGCATTTTTTAAGTAAATGGTATACTCTTTAATCCCAATCATTTCGGTAAGAATTCTGTGTTGTGAGGAATACTGATTCTATGTCTGCTAGAAAGACAGACGCATTAACGAATTGGTTAATAGGAATAACAATCTTTTTTTCTGTTTCACCAATTCTAATTTTCACAGCGATTTCAAAAATAGAAGGATTGTCAAATGAAGAAAGAATCGAATACAAAAGTCAAGGCTTAATGACTTCTGCCGGATTGTTTCTTGGATTGGCAATTATTATCAATGCTTATTATGGAGCCAAGCGTGCCGTACTATTAGAAAAAACCTTGTTAGCAGCTCAAAAAGATAACAGCATAAATCAAAAGAATATAGAAATCGACGAACAAAAGCTGCTAGCCGAACGCTTAATGAACGCAATAGGTCAACTGGGACATGAAAGTGTTGCGACTCGCACCGGGGCTGTTTATGTTTTAGAAAGAGTTGCTCAAGACTCCGAGCAGGAGTACTGGACAGTCATGGAAATTCTTACAGCTTTCGTGAGAGAAAATGGCATTACTCCAAAGTTTACAAAATCTAAGGCAAGCACTCAACAAATAATTAAAGTTCCTACAGACATTCAAGCAGCACTGACTGTAATTGGTAGACGAGACACAAGTAAAGACCCTAAAGATAAAAAAATTGACTTGAGAAACGCTCAACTAAGGGGAGTCGATTTAAGTAACGCGAACCTACAAAGAGCAAATTTAAGCAATTCTGACTTGTGTGGAGCTTGTTTGCAAGGTACGGATCTTTTTAAAGCGAACCTTGATGGTGCTTTACTCTCGCAATGCAATCTTTATCAAGTGAACCTGCAAGAAGCAACCCTCCGGGGAGCAAATCTAGCATTTTCAATTGCGAATAAAGGTTTATTCTACGGTGCGAATCTTCGAGACGCTAATCTTCATGGAGCTTCGTTACGTGGAGCTAATTTTATGGGGGCTAACCTTTACAAAGCTAATTTGATGGGGGCTAACCTCAAAGCAGCTAACTTAGGGGGAGCAAAACTATTTTTGGCTAATTTACAGTCAGCCAAACTTGACAAAGCTAAGATGCACGAAACTGGTTTGATTGGGGCTAACTTAAAGCAAGCAAATTTAAATGGGGCTAACTTGCGACAGGCCAATCTAAATGCAGCCAGACTCCAACATGCAGAAATATTTTTTGCCAACTTCGCTGAAACTTCCTTAAGAGAAGCAGACCTTTCAGGAGCAAACCTGATGGGAACTGATTTTCAAAAGGCTGTTTTATATGAAACTAACCTCAGTGGTGCTAACTTAACTGCTGCAAACCTTTCTTTAACAGATTGCTACGACGTAAATCTTGAAGGAACAATCCTCAAAGGAGCCAAAAACATGCAACCCCAGTTGCAAAAAATTGCTATGGGTCAATACTGAATCAATCGCTTTCTACCAAAAACATCCATCTACCATTTTCTCGAAAGTTATTTAACTTTTAATTCTTTTAAATTACCAGGGTGCTTGCCACCATTCGTGCTTACCATAGTAAGTAGTAAGTAGCAAGTAATAAGTAATAAGTAATAAGTAATAAGTAATAAGTAATAATCTAAATCAACATAATAAAATTTTTAACTCCTCACTCCTCACTCCTCACTCCTAACTCCTAACTTTCTAGAAAGTAATTCCATGTTCGTAATCCCAACATTTATTGTCTTTCCAGGTTCTATTAGTATGCTTGCATTCAGATTCATTGTGAATCCAAGGAATTGAAGTAGGGAATACCGAAGCAGGCTTTATAAACAAAGATATTATTGAGTTTACAGTGCAAGAACCGCATACTATAAATAAAGCCAGAATTGCAGTACTAAGTGCAATTCTTGTAGGAGTCCAAAAAGAACGATTGGTTACGGAAGTAGGGATAATAAAGCGCATATGAATTCCTGATTTAAAATTTTAAAATTTATTTTTACTGCTATCTTATTCTTTTAAATAATTAAAGTTAAATTATTTGCTGTTAGGTCAATTACTTGATAGAAACCCTCTGAAAAGGAATTGTGTTTGCGCCACAATATTTTTTCTAATTACTGTAAGATTTTTTCACTATTACTTTGACTGTTTACCAATATTGGCACAACCCTTTCTATCATTCAAAGGGCTTATCAGTGGTTTTTACTAAATAAAAATACTTATTATTCTTTTCTTGAAGATTAATTGTAGTATACTCCACAGTTCCGGATTATATATGTTATACCGGAGGATTCATGTACATACAGCCGAAAAAATACTACCTTTAAAATAATCTATTATTTCTTTTCGATAAATATCAGGATATATCTGCATGATTGACCTCTATACATTCACCACCCCAAACGGACGCAAAGCTTCCGTAATGCTCGAAGAAGTTGAACTTCCCTACAACATCCATAAAATAGATATCACCAAAGATGACCAGTTCACACCGGAATATGTAGCGATTAACCCAAACAGTAAAATCCCCGCAATAATTGACCGAGATACGGATACTACTGTATTTGAATCGGGTGCAATTCTCATGTACCTAGCAGATAAAACAGGTAAATTCTTACCCACCGAGCAAAAAGCTCGCTATCAAGTCATAGAATGGCTAATGTTGCAAATGGGTAGCATCGGCCCGATGTTCGGACAATTCAACCACTTTAATATGCATGCTCCTGAAAAGATTCCCTACGCAATCGAGCGCTACAAAAAAGAAACCCTGCGACTATACGGAGTATTAGATAAGCAACTCGCAGACAAAGAATACCTATGTGGTGACTACTCCATAGCCGATATAGCAACCTTTCCCTGGGTGACAATCTACGAAATTCAACAAATGACACTCGATAACCATCCCAACTTAAAACGATGGCACGACACCGTGTCAAATCGTCCAGCAGTACAGCGGGGGATGAAGGTTCCGTAATGTGGGCATTGGGGATTGGGCATGGGGCATAGGATAATTAGTTAGGAGTTAGGAGTTAGGAGTTAGGAGTAGTAAATAAAGAATTTATTGATTTTTCCTATCTTTTCAATATCTCATGTCCCATGCCCCATGCCCCATGCGCTATTCCCAATTCCCTAATTAAAATATTTTTCGACACAGCGGACAAACATTTCGACACCCATTGCTAATGCTGTTTCGTCGAAGTCGAAGCGGGGATGGTGGTGGGGATAAGCTAAATCTTTTTTGGGATTTGCTGAACCTAAAAAGAAGTAACAACCGGGAACTTCTTGCAAAAAGTAGGACATATCCTCACCACCCATTGTCTGACATTCGGGTACTACTCCCAAAGGTGTTTCTACAACTTCTTCTGCTACACTTTTAACTAATTCTGCCATCCCAACGTCATTAATTGTTGGTGGGTACAGTCCCCAATATTCTAAGTCGTAATTAGCGTTGTTTATTTGGCAAATTCCTGCAATTATTTGCTCCAATCGCTCTTGAATAAATCCTTCAAATTCTGGATTAAAGTACCTAACTGTACCGCTCATTCTAGCTGTGTCAGCGATGATATTACCTTTTGTTCCTGCGTGAAGTTCTCCTACTGTAACCACAGCAGAATCAATCGGACTCACATTACGAGAAACAATGGTTTGTAGACTATTAACAATTTGAGCAGCAACTACCACCGAATCAACGGTTTGATGAGGCATTGCACCATGTCCACCTTTACCCAAAATTGTACAGCGAAATGACTCCACCGCTGCCATCAAAGCACCACCGCGAACACCTAACGTTCCCACGGGTAAATTGTTCCACAGGTGAAGACCAATAATTGCATCTACGTCAGGATTTTTTAATACTCCAGCTTCAATCATTGGTTTAGCACCACCGGGACCTTCTTCCGCTGGTTGAAAAATGATTTTTACAGTACCGCTAAAACTATCTCGATGCTGTTGTAAATAATAAGCAGTACCCAGGGCTACAGCGGTATGTCCGTCATGTCCGCAAGCGTGCATTATTCCCTCATGCTGGGATTTATAAGATACTTCATTAAGTTCTTGAACCGGTAAAGCATCCATATCCGCACGAATTGCTAATACCCGATTATTTGATTTATTTAACTGAGTTTTCTTACTACCTTTAATAATCGCAACAACACCAGTTTTAGCAATCCCAGTTTGATGTTCGATTCCCCATTCCTGTAACTTTTGGGAAACAAATTGACTGGTAATTTCCTCTTTAAAAGCTAATTCCGGTTTTTGATGAATTATTCTGCGCCATTCTATAATTTGTGGATGAATTGCACGAATATCAAGTCTAACCCGAGATAAATCAGCAGATGCATTTGGAAAAGTAGAAACCATGACAAAACAGTGAACAGTTATCAGTGAACAGTGAACAGTTAGGAATAGAAAGCAGTATATATTCTTAACTCCTAACTCCTAACTCCTAACTCCTAACTCCTAACTCAATAAAGCAGTTTTTCTAATTCTAAATCGGATGCTATTTGCGCGAGTTTATTTAAATCTTCGG
>CAKZYM010000034.1 GCA_937884685.1 uncultured Calothrix sp. | reverse complement strand
TGTTTAAGTAAGAAGTAAGAAGTAAGAAGTAAGAAGTAATGAATTAAATCCCCCCTTCAGGTATAAAGCTTTGTCAAATAAAGACGAATAAAAACCAAATCTATCATTCCGCCCTTACCTCTACCTTGAGCGGGTTCCGGTATTACAAAAAAGGCAGTCGGCGTGATGGGCAGATGGCAGAAGGTAAGAGGTATTGATTAAAACTTTAGTTCCTATCTTAAGCCTCAGTAAAAAAGAAACAATATTTTAAGACGCGCAGCGCGATAAATATTTATGTCCTTATTTCAATCTCACGTTTTTAAACGTGAGTCCCTTCTGCCTCCTGCCTACTTCCTTCTGCCTTCTGAATTCTTACTTGTGAAAAACGAAGGAAGGAGTTGGAAGGAAGTTAGAAGTTGGCAATGTAAAAAAAGAAACAAGGAGCCTTCTTGCGCGTAGCGCAAGCCAGAACTGAATTTTAACTTCTTACTTCTTACTTCTTACTTCTTACTTATAAAATGGTACCCCCGAGAGTACTGTCCAGATTATGGTTTATAAACTGGACAGTTGCGCTAACTTTCTACATCAAGGTAAAGCTGATGTCCGCAAAATTTTATAACTTCCACGATTAGCACACTGATTAAGTAAAGCTTATTAATCAGTAACCGCTGGAAGTCCCTATTTAACGTCGGGTTCTGCATTACAATTGTCAACTCATCAGTATTTATAATATTAGTCGGATTTTGGTGGACGATTTTCGGGATATATGTTAATCCAAAACATGCAGTTGAGTAATGTTACTAATATCAATAATTAGCTTATTAATTTATCGTGTTTTAATATCACTAACACAAAATTATAGTAGCCTAGCATTACGTGTACTAAACAATTATGCATCCCAAGCTCGTGTCTTGGCTGAGGCTAAATAAGTATTCTGTATTTTCGCCTTTACACTTACAAGTAATAAATTATCCAGCTTTGGGTTCCCACCTGGTGGGAACCCCCATCACTCGCCGGTTTTCTCCGAAATGTATTTGAGCCGCGCTGGATATTTTCTGCAGAAAGGATCTCCCTAATTCTGTAAATTTTTCTGGTATTGTTAACTTGTCAGCTTGCTGTCCATTTATAGTTCTCACAGCAAGTGAGGGCGACTGACTCAGCTTAAATAATGATGTTGCCGCTTTCGGACGAAGACGAGAAGAAAATAAGGGACTTTCTTCGAGATGCCGCTTCTGTAAGGCAATATGGCTCCATATTAATTATCCCGATTTATCGGCTCTTGACGATATTTTCAACTCGGCTCCAACAGAATAGTCTCCGTGTTGGGCTTCAATTCGGCTTGAATAGTTTCTGTCTCCGTGTTGGGACTCAATTCTGCGCCATGTTTGCTTTTTAGCTTGGGTTTGGGAGAAGCAGGCTTATTTATATCCGGTTTTTGCTCCGAAAAATGTTTATCTTTCTTGCCTTTCCTTTTTTTAAACTTAATAAACTTTGGTAATTCCGTCGTGGGTACGCCCGTTAAACTATCAAAACAAAACAAGTCCTTATCTGGGAAAAACTTGGCTTTGATTTGCACGAAGAACGTTTCTCCTTGTTCTTCTTTCTCCAGTTTTCTATTGAAGCGAAACGGCTCCACCGGAGCCGAATCCCTCAGTAAGGGAAGGTGCAATGCGCCTGCAAATAGTTTGCGACTGTCTTGCGAGAGCGTTTTATAATATTCCAACGTTTTTTCAGTTAAATTCCTGTGGACGCTGATAACTGGAGTTTTACAAACAGCTATGAATTGCCATTTACCAGCAAGTTTGAATTCAAAATCATCTAATTCAGCTACACCTGAGTTTGAACCATCGTTAAACCCCACTAGCTGAAATCGGACTTGGTGTGGTTTGTCCTTTCCTGGTAAATGAAGAATTTTTGGGTAAACAATTAGTCTTAGGTCATTACCATGATTTTTTATTTCCAGTTTCAATGCCGATAGTGTCTTACGGTGATGTGGGGAGTAAAATAGCCGATATTTTTTTGTTTCATGCGGTGTCTTCATGGAGACGTAAAATTTTTCTTTCTCCTCCTCTATCTCTTTTATTACTTCCCCACGTATTACCCCTATCGCTTGAAAAAAATTATCCATAACAATAAGTATGCCTGCCTAAGAGGTTAATTACATCTTTTCACCAATTAACATAATAAATTGTATCTGAATAAATACCTGTGGAAGGCTCTCGAAGGCTTTTTTCTAGAAGTGTTGCTATACTCCGCCCATCCAAATTTTATGTGGTGCTGCTTTTTGGACTATTTAAAAACAATGGTGTTCCTGATTTACGAAGGAAGAAGAACTCACGCTAAAAATCGTGTTAGCGGAGCCTGACCGTGAGGTCATGATGATCCACACGTGACCCGGGAATGAAGCAAGTAAATAAATATTTATAGGGCTACGCGCCTTAAAATATTATTTTTTTATGAGTTTTAAACTCATAACGCGCATTTTTATATTGCATTACCAACTTCTATCTTCGGACTAACTCACAACATCGTTTATAAGCAATACTACTCATCAACCAGCGCTTCAATTTGAGTTAGTAGTTTTTCTAGAGCTTTCTGCTTTTTGGGATTGTCCCAGACTTTAGACTTTTGCAATCGCGGCAGCGCAATTTTGTAGCGCTCTTTAAGTGGATGTACTGGTGCTGCAACTTGATTTGCTGCTTTAACACGTTCGTTAATTTGAGTTAGAGATAATTTTTCTGCAATCGCTACTTCTATCAAATCTTGCCGCTTTTTTTCATCTTTAACTTTGGCAATCGCACGCGCTTTGGTATATTCAATCTTTCCCTCACGCAGCGCATTAATTACGTCTTGTGGAAGCTTAAGCAAGGGCAGACGATTTTTGACAAACGAATCCCAACCCATCTTCCCTAACGATGCAAATAATTCTTCAATTACCTTAGTTTCGGTTTGAGACATAACGTTATGTCTCACCTCGTTTTCTTCATCTTTATAACGGTCGCAAACGTTTCGCATCTTTGTAAGATAGCTGATTACAACGTCAAGAGAAGTATCCAACTGCATTGCTAACAGTTCCAAAATTCCCTCGGTTTCTTCCAGTGGGTTGA
>CAKZYM010000033.1 GCA_937884685.1 uncultured Calothrix sp. | reverse complement strand
AATTATGAAAACACCTTTGACTGAAGCAATATCAACCGCAGACGTTCGCGGTTCTTACTTGAGCAACACCGAAATGCAAGCTGTTTTCGGTCGCTTTAACCGCGCTAAAGCGGGTTTAGAAGCAGCCAAAGCGTTTTCTCAAAATGGTCAAAAATGGGCAGAAGCAGCAGCAAATCACGTATACCAAAAATTTCCTTACACTACCCAAATGCAGGGGCCACAATATGCATCAAGCAACGAAGGTAAAAGTAAATGCGTGCGCGACATCGACCACTATTTACGCACTATTAGCTATTGCTGCGTAGTTGGTGGAACCGGCCCTTTAGATGAATATGTTGTTGCTGGATTAAGCGAACTGAATGCAGCTCTGGGTCTTTCTCCTAGTTGGTATGTAGCAGCTTTAGAATTTGTCCGCGACAATCATGGTTTGAGTGGAGATGTAGCTGGAGAAGCTAATATCTATATCAACTATGCAATTAATGCATTGAGCTAAGAGTGTTGAGTCAAGAGTATTGAGTTAAGACAGTACTGCTTATTTATCCCTAAATTGCTTGTGAAGCGTTAAAACCTGGTTTCTTGGAGAGTAATAAAGCGGATATTGCTTGATTATTTCTAGAAACCAGGTTTATTTGCATTTTGACTGTGGAAAAATAAACCCTTTTCAACAAATTAATAAACCTGTAAAAAAGGAAGAAATTATCAATATGAGTAGTTCAGTTTCCGAAAGACTAGCAGTTAGAGACGCAGTTGAGAACAAAGTAGAACTGCGTCAAAATTGGAATGAAGACGATTTACAGTTAGTATTTAGAGCAGCTTACAACCATATTTTTGGTCGTCAAGGAATATACGCTAGTCAAAAATTCACTAGCGCTGAGTCTCTATTGCGTAACGGTAAAACAGACGTTCGTCAATTTGTAGAAACCTTAGCAAAATCTGATTTTTACAAAGAATGCTTTTTTCAAAGTAATTCCCAAGTGCGGTTTATCGAATTAAACTACAAGCACTTACTCGGACGTGCCCCTTACGACCAATCAGAAATTGCTTATCATACAGACCTCTACGCTGCGAGTGGTTATGATGCAGACATTGAGTCCTATATTTACAGTACCGAATACGAAGCCGCTTTTGGTAACTATACCGTTCCCTACTACCGTGGATTTAGTTCAATCCCCGGTATGAAAACCGTAGGATATAACCGAATATTTGCACTACACAGAGGATTTAGTAACAGCGACAACGCCCAATATGGCGGTAAAAATTCACGTTTGCGCGGACAGATATCCAAAAACCAAGCAAACATGATTATACCCCCAACTTCCCCTGCTTCAAGCTTTACATCAACAGCACCAACACTGATTAGCTCCGCACCAAGGGGAGACAATCGAATGTTTATCATTGAAGCCATAGCAGGTCGCAACACCAAAGTATCCGTGCGTCGCAGCAGACAAATTTACACAATACCCTACAGTCGTCTCTCAGAAACATATCAAGAGATTCACAAACGTGGGGGTAGGATAACCAAGATTACACCAGCTTAGAAAGAGGTAATAGGTAATAGGTAGTAGGTAATGGGTAATGGGTAATGGGTGATAAAAACAAATAATTAATAATTCATCACTTTTAATTCTCAATTACCAACTACCAATTACCAATTACCAAATACCAATTTTATATTCTCATTTTTTTCATGAGCGAACCAATATTTTCTGCGGAAACTGCGGAAGCGGCTTTACAAAGTGAAGATAATCAAATCCGCTACTATGCTGCTTGGTGGTTGGGAAAGCATCAAGTACAAGAAAGCTGTACGGCTTTATGTGAAGCTTTGTTTGACGAACGCTATCGCATCCCCTCGGGTGGATATCCTTTGCGTCGTCAAGCTGCACGAGCATTAGGACAATTAAAGAATCCTGAAGCTGTAGAACCATTAATTAAAGCTTGTGAATGCGATGATTTTCGTTTACGAGAAGCTTCGATTCAAGCTTTAGCAGCAATTGGCGATAAAAGGGCGATAAATCCTTTATTGAAATTGATGCAATCCAATCAAAAGCAGCCATATGAAGCTTTAATTGAGGCACTTGCTAGTTTAAAAGTTGATTCAGCTTGTTCTTTAATTGCACCTTACTTAAATGATTCTTCTGAAAGAATACAATGTGCAGCAGCGAGATATTTTTATCTTTCAACTCAACAACCACAATACCTCGAACGTATTCTAAAATTCCTCAACCATGAAAACATGTACCTCCGTTGGGCTGCCGTTTTCGATTTAGGTGCCCTTGCACATCGTCAAGCAGTAGAAGCTATTCTGACAGCCAAAGTTCCTAATAGTTTGAAGCTCTTAAATTTGAAGCGAATTTTAGAAACTTTATTAGATAAAGATACTTCCGAAAAAGAAACAACTGGGTTAATTTTTCAAGCAATTGATGATTTATTAATTCAGCTTTAATTGAGAATTGAGAATTGTTAATTGGTAATCCATACCCGACCTGTAAACAACCAACAACTAACAACTAACTTAATATTTTATGAACATTGAATATTCAGAAGATATTTTGGCAATAAATACTTTTATAGAATCTTTAAAACATCATAATCCTGGCGTTAGTTCTGCTGCGGTTGAGAGGTTAATTCAGTTTGCTCCTGCAACAGTAGAACCCTTGATTGATGCTTTTCATAATTCTACCGACCAATCTATACAGGCTTATATAATTCAGGCTTTAGCTCAAATTGGAAATTCAGAAGCTATTGATTTATTAGCTGAAGTTATAGGTACGGAAGTTGCAAATCATTGTCAGGGAAATGTCCGTCGTATAGCAGCACGAGGACTGGGAAATATTGGCAGTACGTCAAATAATCCAGAAATTATTAATCGCGTACTAGAAAAGTTAATTTGGGCATTGCTCAACCCCCAAGACTGGGGTTTGCGTTATGCTGCTGCGGTTTCTTTACAACAAATTGCAACCCCCGCTGCCAATATCGCTTTACAACA
>CAKZYM010000032.1 GCA_937884685.1 uncultured Calothrix sp. | reverse complement strand
CTATCGGTGGAGAAGGTCTGGGAGAAAATGCTTCGCTCTCATATTGGAGACGAGAATTTTTTCAAGGAGATATGTGCCAATCTTGCAGCGTTAGATTGGAGTCAGATAAAGCTCTATTCAAAAATTTTGGAAAACAAGTTTTTTACTATCCAGATGTATTGCTTTCGGTATCTGAATTTTGGAAAATACCTCGTCAAAGTAAACAAATCCATAATAATAAAAAGAATCAAAAAAAGATTATTAATGTTGGCATAAATATTCCCAATACTTTGCAGTGCAAATTGTTGGCTTTTCAAATCAGTATTATTGCGTCTATCAGAAAAGATATTATTTTCCATTTCATCAAAACATATTTACCATCATCATCAATAAATAGCGAGCTACGACCCAAACAACTATCTAGTAATATCAAATATCATGTATACTCAGAACCTCAGTCTACTCTTGAATTTCTTGCGACCCTTGACTTAGTTGTCTCATACAAATTGCATCTAGGATTAACAGCACTTGTATTAGGTGTACCATTCTATAGTTTGGGTGGGTCTGGTAAAGCAACAGCATTTTTAAGTAGTATTGGAGCGGATTTCGCAGTCTGGAAGACCGTCGATAAACGATTTAAAGTTGCTGCATTTTTGTCTAACCCAGAAAATATTCTGCAAGCGAAAAATAAATTTAATTTTACTATAATAGATAAACTGACTGTGAATAGTCGGGGACACTTGGAGTTGTTAAATCAACTTGTAAAAAATGCTAGTTCTTCTTTTAGATAAATAGTTTTTAGCCTACTACCAAGCAATCATATCCGATTTAAATGTCAGATTGACAGAAACAATTAATACATAGTTCGCATAATTGCTCGGGATACCGTTTGATTTATAGATTTAAAAATTTTAGTTTTAACAATGCTTATGGGGTTAGAGAATGGAAAATAACTTAAGAATAAGCATAGACTCGTTTTCGCGAAAAATAAATTAGTCATTTTCTTTATGATACAGATTAGTAAAAAGTTAATACTTCCAGACAATCACAAAAAATGATGAATTCAATAGACTTATATATGATAAATTATTCATCTAAAATGCATTTATTTCGCTGTTTCTAATAGCGAATCATGCTGTATAAAAATTATCTTTTTTATGCTGGATTTAAGAAAAAATAGTGTTTCGCTTTGAGAGGTATTTTGTGGTGCTTGAGACAGGTCTAGAGAAAGGACAAATGGTGATTGGCTCCCCACAAGAAGCTGTGAATATCAGACAGCTATCTACCATAATATATCGCCGACGCTGGCTAATTTTGGGTGTTGCAAGTATCGTAATGTCGGTTGCTACTATTTTATCTATGGTGATAAAACCGATGCGTGAAAGCTCGATGCAAATTTTAGTTAGTTCCAATCTTTATCAAGGTGTAAAAGCTTCTAATAATCAAAATAATTTAAATAACAATTTTACTGACTCCAATATTGAAGTGGTAGATTATACTGCTCAGTTGCAGTTGATGCGAAGCAAAAAATTAATTCAAAGAGCAGTAGAAACACTTCGTCCAACCTACCCAGATATTACTGTAGAAGATATTAAAGGTAAAAAAAGAGAAAAAGCACCTTTAACCGTTACCCAGTTGCAAACAGGAACCGGAATTAGAAAAACTCCTTCCGAAGTATTTGAAGTTTCTTTTAAAGATAAAAATCCAGAAAAAGCCTATCAAGTACTCGATGCATTACAAAAAGTTTATCAGGATTTCAATAAACAGCAGCAGAAAGAGCGTTTATCCAGAGGTTTAGCTTTTGTTAATGAAAGAATTCCTAAAATAAAACAGCAGGTTATTGAATCTGAAGCAAGCTTAGAAAAGTTTCGCAAAAGATACAATATAGTTGACCCAAAAGAAGAAAGTACATATCTTTTAGAATCTATTTCTGGGATTAGAAAAGAGCTTGATACTACCACTGCTAAATTACAAGATATACAGGCTAGGTATAATAATTTAGAACTGAAAATAGCTGCTTCTCCTAGGAATGCTTTGGTATCTTCTCGTCTCAGTCAGTCAACTCGTTACCAATCGCTACTGGATGAAATTCAAAAGACAGAACTAGCTTTGACAATTGAAAGACAAAAGTTTACAGATAATTCTCCCTCCGTACAAAAACTTTTAGAACAGCGTCAAAGTCAACTGGTTTTGTTAAAACAAGAATCGGGAAGAAGCTTGGGAGATAAAGCAGAAATTGCGAACAATACATCCCAGCCCCTATTGACAAAAGGACAGCTCGCGGGAGTCGATTTAAAGTTAGTCGAAGATTTAGTTAAATTACAGACAGAAGCATTAGGTTTGCGTGCGAACCAACAAAGTTTAGTCGAATCTGAGAGACAACTGCGTTCTAAATTAAACGAATATCCCGCTTTAATTGCAGAATATAACCGCTTATTACCAGAAGTAGAAACTAATCGAAAAACTTTAGCACAGTTAATGGAAGTGCGTCAGAATTTAGCCCTAAAAATTGCTCAAGGGGGATTTGATTGGCAGATACTTGAAGAACCCGAATTAGGAACCAAAACTGGTAGCTCCAGATTATTATTTTTATTAGTAGGTGCGGTAACTGGTCCAGTTTTAGGTATTGCATTAGCTCTGATTTTAGAGCTATTTAACGACACCATTTACAGCCCCGAAGAATTAAGCAAATTGACAAATTTACGGTTGCTCGGGAGAATTCCTAAACTTTCATCACCTTCTAGAGGAAGAAAAAAACTTTTCAATTTACCAGTTGCTTTTGGCAATTCTAACTACTCATCTTTTTCTGAAGCCATTACCCATTTTCCTTCCCACGAAACCTTGGATATGGCCTACCAAAATATTCAAATATTAAAGTATCCCTTGCACTGTCAAACATTGATGATAACTTCAGCCCTTAGTGGTGAAGGGAAATCAACCTCAACATTAGGATTAGCGGTGAGTGCAGCCAAAATGCACCAGCGAGTTTTGGTGATTGATGCTAACCTGCGAAATCCTTCTCTACACTCGACTCTAGAACTTGCCAACGATTGGGGACTATCCTTACTATTGCTCGAAGATAGAAATAGTAAAGTTAACGATTACGTACAACCTGTTCATCCTGCTATAGATGTTTTAACCGCCGGACCAGTCCCAGATGATACAGTTAAGTTACTTACTTCCGGAAGAATGAAAGAACTTTTGGAGAATTTTACTCGCAGCTATGATTTAGTGCTAATTGATGCTTCATCGATTTTAGATACCGTAGATGCAAGGATTTTAGCTTCCCTATGTAAAGGTATTATTATGGTGGGACGCATGGGTAAAATTAAGCAAAGTGAGTTAATCCAAGCCACAGAAATTTTAAATAACTTGAACTTAGTCGGAATTATTGCTAATGAAGCTAGTAAATCTCAAAGAATTTATGTTTAACACTTAGCAGTGATTAGTATAACTGGTTATTATTCAAAGGCTAGAAACGGCTAAAATAAGTTTATGGCTAATAAATGGCTAATAATATGTCTAACAATGAGATTGTTATTAT
>CAKZYM010000031.1 GCA_937884685.1 uncultured Calothrix sp. | reverse complement strand
ACTTCTCTCAACGGAGGGAACCTCCGCACGAGAGTGGACTCACCATCCTCTCCTAATCGGACGCAGCGTAGGTGCAGCAATAGGACAAGGAAAAGCTAAAGTCATCCTTGATGTAAATCATCTCAATGTCTTTGAAGAAGGAGACGTATTGGTAACAAACCGTACAGACCCGGATTGGGAGCCAATCATGAAAAAGGCTAGCGCTATAGTAACTAATTCTGGTGGTCGTACCTGTCATAGCGCTATTATTGCTAGAGAGTTAGGAATTCCAGCCGTAGTAGGTTGCGGGAATGCTACTACAACTTTGACTACTGGTGAAGACATCACCGTTTCCTGTGCTGAAGGTGAAACGGGGAAAGTTTACCGGGGTTTACTACCTTATGAAGTAGAAGAAATACATTTGGAAAAATTACCCCACATCAGCACAAAAATAATGATGAATGTGGGCAATCCTGAAGAAGCTTTTGGTTTGAGTGCTATTCCTAACTCGGGTGTGGGACTTGCAAGGATGGAATTTATCATTGCTAACCAAATAAAAACGCATCCATTAGCATTAGTTAAATTTCATGAGTTAGAAGATAAATTTGAGAAATCCAAAATCTTTGAATTAACTCGCAATTACGAAGATAAAACCCAATTTTTTGTCGATAAATTAGCCAGAGGAATCGGAACCATAGCCGCAGCATTTTATCCCAAACCTGTAATTGTCCGTTTGAGTGACTTCAAAAGCAACGAATATTCTAATCTTTTGGGTGGTAAACAATTTGAACCCCACGAAGAAAACCCAATGTTAGGATGGAGAGGTGCTTCTCGTTACTACGATGCACGTTACCGTGAAGGTTTTGCTTTAGAATGTCATGCGATGAAAAAGGTACGGGATGAGATGGGTTTAACAAACGTTATCTTAATGGTTCCATTTTGTCGTACTCCTGAAGAAGGTCGTCGTGTTTTAGCAGAGATGGCGAAAAACGGTTTAGTCAAAGGTGAAAACGGCTTGCAGGTTTATGTAATGTGCGAATTACCTTCTAACGTTCAACTGGCTGATGAATTTTGCGAAGTCTTCGACGGTTTTTCAATTGGTTCCAACGATTTAACACAATTGACTCTTGGTTTAGATAGAGATTCGGAATTAGTAGCGCATTTGTTTGACGAACGCAACGAAGCTGTTAAACGGATGATAGCCAAAGCTATTACTACCGTCAAACAAAACGGACGTAAAATCGGTATCTGCGGACAAGCACCAAGCGACTACCCCGAATTTGCTCGCTTCTTGGTAGAGCAAGGTATTGATTCGATGAGTCTCAATCCCGATTCCGTACTGAAAACGCTTTTAGAAGTTGCTTCGATTTGATAATGCAATGGGCATGGGGCAATGGGCATAGGACATGGGTAATTATTAACTCCTCACTCATAACTCCTAACTCTTAACTCCTAACTATCCCCAATTCCCCATGCCCTAACAACTAACAACTAACAACTAACAATTAACTAATTCTTATGTTTACTAAAATTTTAGTTTCGATTGACGATTCCGATATGAATCAACACGTTGTTGATGAAGCTGTATCTTTGGCAAAAGCAACGGGTGGAAGTTTAATGTTGCTACACGTTATATCTCCCCTGGATGAGCCATATTATGACCCTTTGTTCATGCAACCAACTATTCTTTATACAGAGTTACACAAGGAAACTCAAAATAAATATTTGAGCGATTGGGAAAAATTTAAACAGGATAAAGAGAATTGGTTGCGTCGTTTATCTCAATCAGCGACTTCTACTGGTGTAACAGCTGAATTTACTCTCAGTATAGGCGACCCTTCTAACAGGATTTGCGATATGGCTCGTAGTTGGGATGCTGATGTAATTGTAATTGGTCGTCGGGGTCGTCGCGGTTTTACTGAATTGTTTTTAGGTAGCGTGAGTAATTATGTAATGCATCATGCACCTTGTTCGGTATTGACAGTACAAGGACCGATTCCTGCAACTACCGAAGCATCTCAAACTCAAGAAGTAGAAGCTTCTAATTAAAAAGTCAGTAGTTAAAAATTTCAAACTGGACTTTCATCACGCATTAATAACCGAATCAGATAGAAGCATTTATCGAGGATTCAGGAGGTTAATAAACGTGAATAGACGAAACAAAAAGCAGTTTTGGCTTGGTTTTTTGGGATTTATAGGTTTTTTAGGTTTTCTAGGGTTTACCCAAAATGCTTCCTCGTTTTTGTTCTATTTTACGTTCTTTTCTTTTTTTAGTGCTTTTCGCTATCTAAAAGAAGAACTAAAATATCTGGGATTTCTGGGAATAATTGGCTTGATAGTCGCAATATTGGGTGTGTTAGGTATCATTCCAATCTAATTAAAATTAGTCCAAAATTTTGAGATTTGAATGGTTTTTCGGGAGGATTATTATGTCTGAATTATTAACTATGTGGAAAGTAAAAGAAGCTGAATTTCCTCATCATGGAACCGTTGAGGAAAAACTTAAATTTATTTTAAATTATGCAATCTTAGCTCCTTCTAGCCATAATACTCAACCGTGGTTATTTAAGATTGATTCTGAGGAAATTTATCTTTATGCAGATAGAAATCGCGGTTTATCAATTACAGACCCTGAAGGTAGAGAATTAGTTATCAGTTGTGGTACTGCTTTATTTAATTTACGTATTGCTCTACATCATTTTGGCTATAAAGGTGAAATTATTACTTTTCCAAATCCAGCGAATTCTGAGTTATTAGCCTGTATTAAATTGGGATATCGTATTAAAGAAAGCACTGACAATAATCTTTTATTTAATGCAATTTCCAAACGACATACCAACAGACAAAATTATCAGTGGTGGGATGCTCCACAATCTTTACTTAGATGACTACAGTCGGATGCAGAACTCGAAGGAGCATGGTTACATATTGTCAAAAATAATCATATTCGCCATCAAATTGCAGAGCTAATAGTACGAGCAGAACATCAGCTAATGGCTGACCCTAACTATCGTCAGGAATTAGCAAATTGGATTCGTCCTGCTAATAATAGTAATCATGACGGTATTCCCGGTTATGCTCAAGGAATCAACGAACATTTCGATTTTGCAACTCCTTTATTCGCTACAGTGTTACGTACTTTTGATTTAGGAAATGACCTAGCCGAACGCAGTCGTAAACTTGTGGAACAATCACCAGCAATTGTAGTTCTGGGTACTCAAAATGATACTCAATCTGATTGGTTGAATGCAGGACAAGCTTTAGAAAGAATATTATTAAGAAGTCAAGCTGTAGGACTTAGTTGTTCTTTCTTAAATCAACCCGTTCAAGTACCACAATTGCGGAGTGAATTGAGCAAGGTATTATCTCAATCTGGTTTTCCACAACTTATTTTACGTCTTGGTTTTTGTAAGCAGGTAAAACCTACACCAAGACGGACAGTTGAGGATGTAGTGATTTAGAAACTGTTTATAGAGTTTGAAAACATTATGAGTCAACAATCTACTGAAAAAAATCCAAAAGTTCGAGCAACCGTTGCTATTTG
>CAKZYM010000030.1 GCA_937884685.1 uncultured Calothrix sp. | reverse complement strand
TTAGGAGTAAAAGGTCGGAATTGCTAATTTGTATATTTGGGGAAAAGTTTGAAGTCGAAATTCCCTTCTCCCCAAACTTTTTTACCAGATTTTAGTCAGAAAATCTTTTATAACACCCAAGAATAAGCTTTTACCCATAAAATCTTTATACTATCAGCGACCAAGATGCATCTTCTCCGGACACACTAGGAAAACAACACTGAGCTAGTGTAATGAAGTTATTGCTCACTGTTAACTGTTAACTGTTAACTGATAACTGATAACTGTTCACTGTTCACTGTTCACTGCTCACTGGCTTAGGAAATCTAATTTGATTACCTTGGGGTGTGGAAATTATTTTGCCACCCAATGCTTCAATTTCGCTAATTGCTCTTTCACGGGTTTTTTCATCTGCTCCGTGACTTAATACCATTCCCCAAGCGGAGATTTGAGCATATTTACTATTGCGATTTGTTTTAAGAAATTCTGCGGTTTGTCCGGAAATAGATGCTACTAGCTTACTTTCTTCATCCGAATGTTTGCTAGCCCATTGAGAAGCATTTGTAAAAGATTCTCTTGCAGCTTGAGAATCTCCTAGAAATAGTAGCTCATCAACTGCTTTATAGCGCCATACATAGTAAGAATTTTTTGGAACCCAGGGATTGAGAGACTTTAAGCCTTGATTCATAATTTCTACAGACTTTTCTGGCATACCAGCGTACATAGAACCACTAGTAGAAAGTGCCAAATAGGCATTTACAAACCGAGGGTCGCGTTTTAAAATTACCTCGAAGTATTGCGGACTTAATCCATAGCCAGTTTTAATGCGAATTTCATCATCTCCAAAATATTGTAAAAAATTTAGATATATCCAATTTGCAATTAAGTTATCATAGCCAAATGTAGGAATTTTTTTGAGAAATTTAAGACGAACAACTTCGGCGCTGATTTCTCTTTGTAAGGCTTCTACTGTATTTGTTTGTTTGTCAGAGAGCAATTGTTGCATTCGCGAAAATTGTAACAAACTAACTGCAAATAAGCATAAACAGGCTACACTTGACGAGGTAATGGCTTGACGAGATAGAGCTAACATTGTGAGGATGGCTAAAAGGTATTGTATTACTACCTCATAGTTCCCTCATACTTGATAAAAGTAACAGGTTCAATTCAGGAAACTCCGTATGATTGTTTGATGTCTTGTCTGACTCAACTTGAAACACAGAGCGATTTGAATTGTTACCTTAAAGGCTAATGGGGAGTTTATAGTATCCTGCATAAAGCAACGATTAAAACTCGTTTTCCCCATTTTTTGACTCAAGCCGAGTCATTAGTCTGTAAAAAGCTATTGTGGCTACTTTAGTCATGTATAGTTTTGCAGAAAATAGACAAATACATTTTTGCGTTTTCCACTATATGTATCTTTCCCGGATGACCTCAACCGCGAATAGAAACATCAATATAGGTGGTTTACGCGCTTCTAAGTCTATTGAATGTAAGCACACCATGCCGCACTCAATTGACTATATTGGGACAAGATTTGAAAATTTGTAATCATGGCAAGCAAGACAATTGACGTTAGAGAGTACACCGTCCGAGCGCACAAGCGTGAAATTCATACAAGGGTATTTTCCTTTGTATGTAAAGAGTGCAACAAGCCTACAGACCGCGAAACCTTTGGACCTCGACCGCTTTACTGTGAAAAATGTCGTCCACCTCAAATGTCTTTTAGGAAAACCAACTCTAGGTCTAGTAAAGCTAAACCAAGAGCAATGAAATATAAAGGAGAGGCTGAAGTTAGTTGAATCAGAACGCTATGAAACCAGACTCACAGCAAAAACTAGAAACACCACCCCAAGCTCTACTCGAACCATTATTAGGCTTAAGAGAATACTATTCTCGGATAGTACAAGAGTACGAGTTAAAAGTTACCACTGCTAGAATTCAGCTTGCTCACGTTGAAGCGTTGCTATCGAATTCTTCTGCTTTAATTAACAACAAAAGCTTCCCCGGACTTGAAATACTTGATGTCACTGCGATTACGCAAACATCCCCACATTTATCTAAAGAAGCATTTGAATCCCGTCTTAAAGGTATAGCTACCCAAGAGACAGAATTCCGAAGTGAAGATAGACAAGACACGCAGTCTGAAGTAGAAGATAACGACGAGACGGCTTCAAGAGCTTTAGCTCAAGAGGAGAGCGACTCACAAAATGCAGTCGATGAAGAAAACCAGTCTTCTAGGCTTGAAAAAGCAGCATCATCTAAGAGCAAATACAATTCAAAAAGTGGCTCCGAAATTCAGATGCTACCTCAATTTCGGCATATTTCACGAATAGAAGCCATAAAACAGCTTTTAGAGGATAACAAGGCCAAAGTATGTCATATCGACTTCGTTGTCCAGTCGCTTTATGGAGACTTAGAGTCAACTGCATTTAAAGTTGTCAAAGGTCGAGTCCACTCTTCTCTTACTCACGGGAAAGAACAGATGTACTGGGAATCTGTTCCTGATGAACCTGGTTGTTACACTTTGGATTTAAGTTTAGTATTGCCACCCGGTAGCAAAACTAAATCTAAAAAAGCCAAATCTAAAACCAAAAAGCAACTGGTTCCCCAGAGGACAAAAAAGATACCAATGCTGCCTCAGTATGAAGGTCAGTTTCTAATTGATGCCATTTCTTCATTTTTAGAAGAGAATTCAGGAAAAATCTATTCTGTTAGTGAAATAATCGAACAGATTTATGGAGCGCTTGATGAGGAAGAAATTAGAGACATGAAGATTCGGAGCATGGTATTAGGGGAGCTTTCCCGAGGCTATCGTATCGGCAGATTTGCCCGAGTTCCGAACAAATTGGGTTATTACACCTGGGACTTAGATACTATGGATGCTGCTTGAGCATCTTATTTGATAGATAGTGCCTGTAATACTTTTTACTCAGCAATGCTCGTCAAGCTCAAGGTGTGACGGGCATTTGTTGAATTTTTATTGGGAATGGGGAATGGACATCAGAAAAATATAAAACATAAAATATATCGTAAATATTGATATGCAGACATACAATTATAGATATTTCCGCCTATCCTATTTATAAATTCCTGACTTCAAAGAAATACAGGCAGTAATAAATAAGAAATAGAAACAGAGGAATTATAGGTCAGAGGTCTGCATGTTGGGAGACAAGGTGAAACAATTAATGATTCCAGCGTTGCTGTTAGCGCAGCGTGGCTCGAGCCATATTGAAATATAGATTACTTTTATCAATATAGTAAAGCCTCCTAAATCCGCAAAGTTGGAGGACTTTCAATTATATTTTTCCTCATTATTGCGGGTGCTATTCATACTTTTAATCAGCAACGCCAAAATTTCTAACTCCTAACTCCTAACTCCTAACTCCTAACTCCTAACTCCTAACACATAACTCCTAACACCTAACACCAAACACCTAACACCTAACACAC
>CAKZYM010000029.1 GCA_937884685.1 uncultured Calothrix sp. | reverse complement strand
AGGTAAAGCCTTTAGATTGCGCTGCATCTCATCAAAAAGCAAGGCTTCATCTTGAGTCAGCTTACCCAACTCCACCAAACCTTTGAGAGTGCGATCGCAAACCTCAGACCATGATTCTCTGGTAGCTTCAGGCTGCTGACGACGGCTATAAGTCCTGAAAAATACAGGATTTGCCGCAGGGGCTGTTTTAGGAAAATCTGCACCCAGTTGTTTCCGTTCAAGCTCTCGAACCATATTTTTATCGTGTCTTTTTTGTTTCAGATTAAGACTATACGTCAAGTAGCATTACAATAAAAGACTGCATAATTTTAGAAATTACGCTACAAAAATCAGTGAACAGTTATCAGTGAACAGTGAGCAATGAATAGTGATGAGTAGGAGAATTATCAATTAACAATTGCCTAATCCAAAATCTGTCTTGGAAAGCTTTGGGGGAAGAACATCTACACCCCAAACTTTCCGCAAAATCTAAAATCCAAAATTGAAAGATGTCTATTGCTCCTTGGCGCTCGTTTCTGGCAAATACTTTGAAAAAGAATCGCTCTCAACCGCATTCGCGCTATTTTCAATTAGCAACTGTCCGCAGTGATGGAACTCCTGCAAATCGGACTGTTGTATTTCGCGGTTTTGTGGAAGATACGAATAAATTAAAAATTATTACCGATTCTCGTAGCGAGAAAATTACAGAAATTCAAAATCAGTCATGGGGAGAGATTTGCTGGTATTTCACGAATAGCCGCGAACAGTTCCGCATTGCTGGAAACATCATAATTATTGATGCTAATTATCAATATTCCGAATTATTAAAAATCCGGGAATCAACATGGCAAGATTTATCAGATAATGCTCGGATTCAATTTACTTGGCCGCATCCAGGAGAATCCAGAGCTAATCAAGAAGCATTTTCACTACAGCAACCAGATGAAAATAAACCTTTGGATGACTTTTGTTTATTGTTATTTGAACCGGTAAAAGTTGACCATTTAAGGTTGAGGGGAGAACCGCAAAATAGGACTATTTATATAAGGAATGAAATGGGTAATTGGGATATAACAGAAGTTAATCCGTGATTATAACCACTAGATAATTGAAAATTAAAAATTAAAAATCAAATCTCTAATATCAAATATCCGAACCATCCAAAAATTCACTAAAATTTTCTAAACGATTGGATTCGGCTTTCGCTTCTTCAAGAAGGGTATCCCAATCATCTGGAGGATTATCGTTATCAAGCATTTTTCTAAAGACTCGGTAAGCATCTGTTTTACTATCATAAGCTCGCTTAGAATTTTCATCATTTACCCAGGCAAATATAATAATTTTACTTGCTTGGTGGTAACGAAAAAATAATCGGTATTGTTGAAAAAATTTGGCTGTAAACCAATGCTTGTAATCTTCACTTAAAGCAACACCTTGACGATACTCATTACGAGTTGGGTTTTGGGGAATAACTTCAAATACGAGTTTCCTTATAGCGGTTAAACGCTTAGTTACATTCTTTTTTTGATAATTTTGAGGATTTCTTTGACGCAGATTTTCTACTTGTGTCAAAAGCTTTTCACATTCATCTAACAAAAGGGGATGTAAAAAAATGCTCCATCCATTAATTACTAACGGCTGATTGTCTGACAAATTTATTCATCCTCTTCAGATAATGGTGCATCAAGGTCTACTTCTATACCATCAGTCAGAGATTTAATTCGATTAAATAATTCAGTTGTAATTGGTTTAATATTTTGGGGATTTTTGCTCATGTCTTCAGCTAAGAAATTCAGGAACTTTCCAACTACGGGGTCTTCATCTTCTAATTCAGCACGAGACATTGTGACTTTACCGTTAGGCTCAATCGTGTAATGAATCTTGTCCCGTTTATTCAAGCGTAATGCTTTTCGTACATTTTCAGGAACCGTAGTTTGATATCTATCAGTCAGAGTTGATTCTGCTTCAAAATTTAATCCTTCAGCCATAATTTTTTGTACTTATAAATAAAATCCTATCCTGAAAGTAATGCAATCGCATTGTCTTGTCAAGAATAGGATTTGATTGAATTATGAAAAACTTTCAGTGCTAAGATAAACTAGCTATTCCAAGCTTGATAAAAATCTTGATAGCTCATATTGTCCGCACAATGCCACATTAATTCATAAACGGCATCGTAACGATAAGAACTACTTTTATAGAATTTTTCACCAAGATATTCTTTTAAAGCTGTTATGATTTGTGGAAAGTGTTCTCGTTGCAATATTTCTTTTAAAAAAGCAGCTTCATTTACAAGAGAAGAATCATCATAGTAAAAGGAAATATCACCTTCTATATATTTTTCATCAATTTGAAAAAAACTAATGTGTTTTTCAATAAATTTTTCAAGTAATTTACTACCAGCTAAACTGCTCATCGCTATTTTATTACTAGTCAAAGCTGTAACGCAGAATCTTGGGACATAGAATTCGCACTCATAAAAAGAAGCAATTTCACCTAAACTTTGTATAGCTTGTTCATAGTGTTCACTTGTCTGAAGAAGAATAGAAGATGCTTCTAGTTTTATTTTGCAGCTTCTGTTTATTTCTAAAATTTCAACAAGAGCAGACAAAGCAACTTTGTTATCTGGAGATATTTTCCATAGAGCTTCAGCAGCATCTAAACAAATATCATCCCACCGATTCTTTCGCAAAAATCTTTCTAATGAATTAATTATTAACTCCTGCATACTGAAAGATAGATTTTTATGTGAAGCAATTTTTTTGAGAATATCAATTGAATTTACACAAATATATTTCTCCAACGTGTTTTCTATTAAGTCAATTTGTGTAGTGATTACTGCTTCACTAACAAAATTTAAATCATCCAAATTACTATCAATTCCGTAAAAAAGGTATACATTCCAACCTGTGTCTATTTGATTTTTGAGAATTGATATAACTTCTTTTTGAATATCTGGTTTAACCTGTAGCAATAATGCAGCAGTTTCTCCTAATAGATGAAAATCGCTTGCTTTTGAAGCAGTATTCTCAAGCAGAAAAACTAAAGCATCCAACGCTACCTTATTACCCTTATCAACCAATAACAAAGCTTCAGCAGCATCCAGACAAATCCTGTCACCTTGATTTATCTGTAAAAATTTCTCTAGCGCTAGAGTTGCTATCTGATTTCCAAAACCGATTTTTCCTAAAGTTCTAATCGCTTCACAACAAAGATTTTTATCCTCAGTTGTTTCCATCAAATTAACAACAGTATTTATCGCTGCTTGATTCCCAACACCAGCTTTTGAAATACTTTTACCAATACTCGAAAGTCTATAATTATCTTCCGTCACATCCAGCAGTAAAATCAAAGCTGCAATAGCCATCCTATTTCCCGAATCCATTTCCCCTAACTTTGTCGCAGCAGACTGCAAAGTTAACCGACTTGGAGTATTTCGCAGCAATAACTCAAAAGCTTCAATAACTCGCTGTTTATCGGTAACTTCCAAAGCTTTTCTAGCAGCTTCTACCAACGGTTGAGGAAAAAGTTGCCAGCCAAAATATAGATAGCTCCAATCAAGCAACTGTTTAACAATTGCATCACCAAAACTAGATTCGGGAAAATAATTTAAAGCTTCTGCGGCTAGGAAATAAGCACGATATCGATAAAAACCACCACAATTGTCATCAAAATTAACAAGCGTCCGAATCAAGTCTTCTTTCTGCTGTTTAGGAATATCACCTCGACTAAACCAATACAGAATTTCAGCTTTAGAATCGGACGCAAAAATGCGGTAATTAAATTGTTCGGGATTATTTAGTTCGCAATCAAATAAATTCCAATCATTCATTTCCCCCTACCCATCTTCATGTGGGACGTAAAGGACATATTTGTAAGATATCACAGTTTTTACAGAGAGGGGGTAGAGGGGGAAGAGGGGGAAGAACTAAGGATAAATAATTATTACCAACTACTAATTACCAATCCAAAATCCAAAATCCGTCTTGGAAAGTTTTGGGGACGGAAACCGACACCCCAAACT
>CAKZYM010000028.1 GCA_937884685.1 uncultured Calothrix sp. | reverse complement strand
CCCAACACATATCGAGTCAAAGGTAAAGGTGGTGATTGGGAAAATTTACAAAAGTGGATACCCAATCTGGAATCTTTAGCCGATGGTTGTTGGCAAGGTGAGCTAGAAGGAGAAATGTACGATTTTCTTGCGAGTCTCCGTTTAATGGGAGGATATTTGTTAACTTTAAACGCCTACCGTCCTTCTTTGGAAGAGTTTTTCATGCAAAAAATTCAAGGGGAGACTCCGACAAGTAAATAAGCTTGACAGTTCTATGTTGATGGTTTGAAGATTTGATGAGGTTTATATAGCTTTTACCTGCGGGTCAAAATTGTACAGACTCCTATCTAAATTGATTCACAATAGTTAGAATGCTAGATTTTTATTTGGCATGGAGTTAGTAAAACCGGATTTATGTTACTTGAAACTGCAAAGCGCACTTCATATTATGATGAGATATTGTTTATGAAATAAAACAGCAAATTGTATATTAAAAGACCGTACCCAGCACAACAGTCTCAAAGCAATATTATGTGTTTTTCGCGACTTATCCGTAATTATTCTGTACTACAAAGAATGCAACTTTATATTATCTTCACTAAAAATTCAAACTGAATAAACAATTTCCTCATCTCAAGTTCCGGTTATTTTAGAAAATAAAAGTGTAATGGAACTTGAATACTTAAGTATAGTCAAGAATAAAGTGTTAGCACGGCGGTTTATAAATCATTCTAGAAGGGAATATGCTTAAAACAGGTCTATTAAAATTATTTGCCCGACCATTAGCGGGTGTAATGTTATTAACTGCCGCTACCGTTGCTTTGGAACCAGTTAATCCGGTCGTCGCACAGCAAAGAATTCGCTCAAGCTATGCATTGGGTGGAGGCGACCGCATCAGAGTAAATGTTTTTGAAGTGCCCGAGTATTCAGGTGACTACGTAATTCCCCCCGGTGGTGCTGTAAACCTACCTCTGGTTGGTAGCGTTCAGGTTCAGGGGCTAACAACCGAACAAGCTGCTGATGCAATTGCCAAAAGATATGCTCGCTTTCTGCGACGACCGATTATTTCCGTCAATTTATTATCCCCTCGTCCGATTAACGTATTTGTAGCTGGGGAAGTAACTCGTCCCGGTGCTTATACTCTGAGCCTGGAAGGTGGTGCAGGTCAAGACCCAGGTATTCAGTATCCAACTGTTTTAGCAGCTTTAACAACTGCTCAAGGTGTTACCCTTAGTGCTGACATTACAGAAGTACAGTTACGCCGTAGACTTGCTAACGGAAGACAACAAACAGTCAGTCTTAATTTAGATGACCTGATAAAAACAGGTAGAAGTTTTCAAGATATTACTTTACGCGATGGTGACACTATTTTTGTGCCCACCAGCAAGACCTTTGACGTAGCAACAGCAAGAAATATCGCAGCAGCCAACTTTGCAGCTGACCCCACCAGACCCCGTACCGTAGCAGTAGTTGGTGAAGTTCAACGTCCTGGGTCTTATCTGGTAACTCAAGGAGAAGCACAAGCTGGTGGAGGTCAAGATACTAATCTCCCAAACATTAGCGGTCAGCCTACCGTAACCAGAGCGCTGCAACAAGCTGGAGGAATTACACCACAAGCGAATGTTCGTAACGTCATCATTAGACGACCAACAAGAACCGGTAAAGAACAAATCATCAATATCGACTTGTGGAGATTGTTAACAAGCGGGGATATCGACCAAGATGTGATTGTCCAAGATGGAGATACAATCGTATTCCCAACCGCAACTGAAGTGAATCCAGCAGAAGCGACGCAGCTTGCAACAACAACCTTGTCTCCTTCACAATTTCAGGTCAATGTCGTAGGAGAAGTTAAAAATCCGGGAGCAATACAGATTAGACCTAATAGTTCCCTCAACCAAGCTTTACTTGCAGCAGGTGGATTTAACGATGCTAGAGCAAGTGACGGTAAAGTCGATTTAATTCGTTTGAATCCCGACGGTTCCGTGACCAAACGCTTGGTAAAAGTGGATTTAACCGCAGGAATTAACGAACAAACTAATCCCATACTTCGTAGTAATGACGTAGTGTTTGTCAGCCGTTCTGGTATCGCGAAAACTGGTGATACTATCAATACTATTGGTGGACCTTTAGGTAGTATTTTGGGCGTTCTAAGATTCTTCGGAATTGGTTTCTAATTGACATTTTAATTGGCATAAGAAACGGAACTATTCGGAGACGTTGCGATGCAGCGTCTCTTTGATTAGTTTTATAGGAGGTACCTTGCACGACTCGCAACAAGAGCCAGAGCCTTCAGCTATTAAGAATGATGCAAAAATGATATTTATTGATTTAGAAGGAACTTTGATACGATTATTTCTTCATTTGTAAGAAGAGAAATTTTTGCTGTAAATTTTCTCCTGATAATGTCGTCGTTATGTTATTAGAGAGTGCAATGCACTATAAACAATCACTATTTATTAAATTATTTATTAAATTATTTCTTCAAAACAACACTTATTAAAATATATTTACTACCTTTACGTGTAGTTCATCATAATATTAATTTTCTTTAATTAGAAATTAATTATAATGATTCTGACCCAAATTATTTAAGTGTTTTTGTAAAACTAGATTTTTTTTAAGCAATCATAACGAAATTAATTCAGTAAAAATACCAATAAAAAGCAATATGTTATTTAAAGCCAAACGAAGATTTCCTGAACAGATATTTGGTATAAAAGGTTTATTGTGCGGCTTAACCTTTGCTTGCTTTAGCTCAGTGGGAATACCTTCAGCTGAAGCTGCTCAAACTATTACCATTCGCTTTGGTCCTTACGAACAGTCAATAAAAATAGACGATTTAGAAGATTTCGCCAATACTGGTAAACTACCATCATCATTAGAAGCTTTATCCCCTGTTTTACCCGAGGGAATGCAAGGGTTTTTGCAGCGACGTTTAGAAATAGACCCCAGCACAGCCGATAAGTTTACCTCAGAATTACAAAAAACCTCCTTTGGTAGACAATTTATCACTTCATTAAAAACGGCTTTACCGGGTTCAAGTATTGAAAGCGTCCAAGGTGCAATCAGCTTAGCCTTAAGACAAGTTAACGGTTTGAGTGTAGTTGGGTTTTTACAAGCATATCCCCAAGAAAACGTTACTATCGACGCGACAAAAGCCATTAGTGTCGCAGTCAGATTCAACCCCAGCCGCTTGCAGAGTAAAGCTTTTGGCTCTTTGCTTGCACGAGAACTTTATGTGAAAAATCGAATAGATAATTCTCAAAATTTTAGACG
>CAKZYM010000027.1 GCA_937884685.1 uncultured Calothrix sp. | reverse complement strand
AAGAAGAAATACCTATTTCTCTTATAAGAGTTAATCAAATATTAACATCATTAAACATTACTTCAGCAGCTATTGAAACATACAAACCTCCCTTTGTATTTTTAATCACAATGTTGAAATGTTAACAACGCTTGTGACCGGGTAACAATACCTTAGCTTCATAATTCATAATATCTTGATATTATCTTTACAATACCTTGACATTAACTCATCATATGCTTTTCCCAGCCGTAGTATAGCTTTGAATAAAACTACAGTAGATATTTTATTGTGCTGGGGAAGATATTTATATTCTTATCAGTAATTATACAGTATCTTGATATTTTGTTTCAAATAGATTTTTGCAATAGCGATTCTAGTAAAGTAACGAACTAGAGAAGTATTTTGAGTCTTACTTTTCATGTATTGATGTCTGGATAAAGCAATAAGTAGAAGCTTTTTAAATCAAATGTTGGATACTTTTCGTACATTGTTGCTCTGTATGAGGATATTTGTCCTACTTATCTAATCTAGATTACTTTTTTAGCGAACCGAGCAATATAGTTACAATCAGCTTTCAAGCTAGATAGATTTGCTTATAACTAAATATATATGATTGATTCAAAAACTAGCATTACAGTGAATCTCAAATTTCTAGCCATAATAAATATTTTTATTCATCAGCAAACTACCAATGACAAAATTTAAATATGGTATTTGGAATACATAAATTATTTTTTATCCAGATTATAATTACCAATCTGATTAATTAAGTGAATAGAATAGCGAATCATCAAGCTAATATCAATTTGCTAACAGCATGATTCCATCTTATAAATGTTTAATTTATTATACGAAATTGTAAAAATATTTAATTTAGTTAAAGCCTTAACTATCTATGGGATGGAAAAATTTCTCGCAAAGGAGTGGGTAAATTCCAGTAAACAAAAACATACTGAGATTAAATTTTCTAAGTAAGCTTCAAGAAATTGGGAGATGGGGGAAAGCGAATTAATCGCAAATAATCGCCATCTCCTCAAATATTATTTGGATTTAGGTTTGTATGTCGAAGCAACATGCAACTCTTTCAATTGAGCAGCATCTACTTTTGAAGGTGCGTCAGTTAGCAAGCAACTTGCTTGTTGAGTCTTAGGGAAAGCAATTACATCGCGAATAGATTCTTCCCCTGCTAATAACATGACTAATCTATCCAAGCCATAGGCTATACCACCATGGGGAGGAGTACCATATTCAAAAGCTTCCAAGAGAAAACCAAACTTATTGTAAGCTTCATCGGGCGATAAGCCGATTGTTTCAAATACTTGTTCTTGAACTTCTCGTTGATAAATCCGCAAACTACCACCACCAATTTCAAAACCATTAAACACTAAATCGTAAGCTTGAGCGCGTGCGGTTTTTAAGTCTTCTAAGTCCGAAGGATGGGGTGCGGTAAATGGGTGGTGTAGTGCTTCCAGCCGTTTTTGGTCTGCATTCCATTCAAACATCGGGAAATCTGTAATCCAAAGCAGGTTAATTTTATCTGGTGCGATTAACTTAAATTCCTTGGCTACAAACTGACGCAATCTATCCAGAGTTTTGTTAACAGTACCAGCATCAGCAGCAGCGAACAGTAATAAATGTCCTGCTTTTGCATTGGTGCGTTGCAAAATTTCTTGTTTTTGTGCTTCGCTCAAGTTATCTTTGATTGCACCTATAGTATCAATCTCCCCGTTTTCTTTGACACGGATATAAGCTAAGCCTTTGGCTCCGGATTCGCTAGCTTCTTTAAAGATATCACCACCCGGTTTAATACGAACATTAGAAATGACATCACCACCGGGGATGGGAAGAATTTTGATGATTCCCCCTTTAGCAACAGCATCGCGGAATACTTTGAAACCGCTATCTTTAAGTAAATCCGAGACATTCACTAGTTCTAAATCATAGCGCGTATCCGGTTTATCGCTACCGTAGCGTTCCATTGCTTCAGCGTAGGTAAGACGCGGAAAGGAAGACGGTAAATCAATATTTTTAACCGCTTTAAAGATATGAGCAACAAGTTTTTCATTTAGAGCAATAATTTCCTCGACCGACATGAAACTCATTTCCATGTCCAATTGAGTAAATTCCGGTTGTCTATCAGCCCGTAAATCTTCATCGCGGAAGCAGCGAGCAATTTGATAATATCGGTCAGTACCCGATACCATAAGAATTTGTTTGAATAATTGTGGTGACTGGGGTAAAGCGAACCAATCACCAGCATTCACGCGACTGGGTAACAGAAAATCTCTTGCCCCTTCCGGAGTAGAGCGGGTTAGTATGGGAGTCTCAATTTCGATAAATTTTTCTTCATCTTCCAGGTAGCGACGGATAGCTTTGACTACTTGATGTCGTAACTGTAGATTACGCGCCATGCGTTCCCGACGCAAATCTAGATAGCGGTACTTTAATCGTAAATCTTCTCGAACCGGTTCAGTATCTGCCGTTGAAACTTGGAAAGGTAATTGCGATCGCACTGCATTAAGCAGTTCAATATTATCGATATAAATTTCAATTTCACCAGTCGGTAAGCGGGGGTTGAGGGAGTCATCCGGACGTTGGGAGACTCTACCAGTTACCTTAACGACGTATTCATTCCGCAGTGTATTAGTTTGTTCGTATGAATCGGGAGTACGCTGTGGGTCGCTGACAATTTGGACAATACCAGTACGGTCGCGTAAATCTAGAAATATCACACCACCATGATCGCGACGACGGTCTACCCATCCATATAAAGTGACAGTTTCTCCGATATTAGATGAACGGATTTCGCCGCAATAGTAAGTTCGCATAATTATTACTTCTTAGTATTCGAGCAGGAATTTTCAACTTTAGCCGAAAGCTTTAATATTATATTGGTTAGTGGTTAGTGGTTAAGAGCAAGTAGTAAGTAGTAAGTAG
>CAKZYM010000026.1 GCA_937884685.1 uncultured Calothrix sp. | reverse complement strand
TAGTTTTTCTGTGATTATTTTAGCCCGCTGCCACAGCGGGTTTTTCTATTTTTAAGGTTATTTGTAAGAAGGTTGATAGACTCGAAACCTCACCCCGTCAAATATCAAGGAGAGGGAAAAGAGAACTGTTTATTACAATTGTCTATGCCAACTATTATTAAAATTCATGTTTTCACAAATCTCAAATTTATTAATAAACAGATATCAATAAGACATTTAGTCATATATAATAAAATATAATTTATACACTATTTGTTACTATTTACAACCAATAAATATGAATTTTCGACTCGAAAATAATTAATTTTTATTTTGCAATATTATTTTTAATTAAGGTATAAAATAATACTTTATGATGTAATATGGTTTGCGGAAAACTGATGTATGATAATCTGACTTTTCCACATCCCGTCAAAAGTCAGTTTCTCTTTTCAGCTATGTTTTAGCTGCTTAATACTTGGTTTATTTACGCCGTGCTGTACTAGGTTGAGGGTGGGATTAAAGTTATTGAAGCTCCCGGAAGACACAACACTTTTCATACAGAACCCCACATTCGAGTTTATGCAGAAAAATTAAATGCTTGCTTAAATCGGACAGAGCAAGAAGCATAGGAGCAAAAACAATTGGTATTACTTCAAACTAGCCTCAGTAGCGATAGACAAAATAAACTAATATCTCACTACCAAAAAGCTTTAGTTCTTAAATACAATAATCCCCACGCTCATGAAAAACTTGCACAAATATATCGAAACCAATTTCAATTTCAACAAGCATCTTATCATTACATAAAATCCCTCCAATTTGACCCCAATAATCATAGAAATTACTGGGGTTTAAGGTACTCTCTACTAACTACAAGCTGGGGTAAAGAAAAAATAGATGATGGTTTACTTGAGGAAGGAGTTGCACTTCTACATCAAACAGTTGAGAATCAACCAAATTTTCCTTTTGCTCGCGTCGTTTTAGGTACGTTGTTAACTTTACAAGGTAAAATTGAATCAGCAATTGATTCCTGTAAAGCAGCTAGCTATCAGCAAATTCTTCTATCTCATCCTCAGTTGGTTGAAGAACACTGGGATTTCGGACAAAAACTTCAACCAAAATTCATAATTCCTGGATTTAGGAAATGCGGTACTACCTCTTTTTATTCCTATCTAATTAACCATCCTCAAGTTCTTCCTGCTGTTGAGAAAGAACTTCATTTTTATACACCTTTTTTAAAACAAGATATTAATTATTATCTTGCACATTTTCCTGAAATTTCCAATAGCAAAAATTATATTACTGGTGAAGCAACAACTAGATATATTTATTCTTTAAGAATAGCTCAACAATTATTCGCTCTATTCCCCAAGATGAAATTTATTATTCTATTAAGAAATCCAGTGGATAGAGCTATCTCTTCCTATTATCAGAGATGTCGGTTTAGCTATGTAGACTATACATATAAATCGCAGCTTACAGAAGTTACACAAAATTGCTTAAATAATACTATAGAAAAAATTCCCAGTCTTATAAATCAATGGCTTGATTGGTTGTCTGATGACCCACTATCATTTTTACGAAAAAAATATCAAACATTTACAGATTACATATTATTACCAGATTTATTAGAAAGTTTATATATTTATTACCTAAAAGAGTGGATGAATATTTTTCCAAGAGAGCAGTTTTTAATTATTAAAAGCGAGAATTTATTTGAAAATCCATCAGCAACAATGAAGCAAGTTTATAAATTTATGAATTTACAGGATAACTATATAGCTAAATATAGCAATTGTAATCCTGGCTCATATGCTCCGATTCCCGATAATTTACGTCATCAGCTAGTAGATTTCTTCCGTCCTTATAATCAGCAATTAGAGGAATATTTAGGTATGAAGTTTGATTGGGAATAATTATAAAAAGAAGGAAAAAGGAAGAAGAAATAAGTAATGACACCACAAGCTATTGCAAATCTTCAAACTGATGTATGATTGTTTGTTTGCTGCAAAAAGTGATGTATGATAGTTTGCGGCAAACTTTGTAAACTATTAAAGCCTGCATGACACCACAAGCTATTGCAAATCTTGCCCAGCAAGATGTTGTTGGTAATTCTAAGAGTCCGTTATCCGTTGTAATTGAAGGGGAACAAGCTACACCTCTAAAACAGCTTCCCCAGTCTTGGCAAGATATTCTCAAAGGTAAATCTAATACCAAACTTTCTCATGCAGAAGATTATGTGAAAATGGCACAGTTGTTTCTTCACAAAATGTCTCAGGGTGATGTAGATTTATTCAATGAATCGGAGCATTTACAGCATTTAAAGCCTGCTTTTTGTGAAATATTTGGTTCTTTAGCTTGGGAAGCTCTCGATTTCTACGGTAAGGACTTCAATGTAGATAGATATCCTAACTTTGATTTAGTTGAACAGCAACTTTCTCCTGAAGAAGAAGATTATAACGGACGCAAACAAATTGTAGAAATTGGTAGAGCTTTGTTTGCAGAGTTTGGTTATGATTTACCAGCTTCTTTTTATCATGTACATTTAGCTCCTGTTTATAGAGAAGAAGTTTCAGAAATCCGTCCGTTAAGATTTTCTGAGGAAGATAAATTAAATGCTCGTGCTTGGGATGCTTCTCTACATGGACAAAAGGTATTCCCTATTCAGTTAATGGTACAAAGTATTTCTTCTCAACATGGGTTTTTCCAAGAACATGGTTGTGGTTGTAACCATGCTATGGCTAGAGTTGGTGCTACCGATACTGCTTTTGACTATCAGATTCGTCCGGAAATGCGTAATACCTGGATTCGTGATTTTATCTGGACTGTATGGTATGAGTACGCTTTCTTTAAATTTACCCCTGTAACTCGTTTCTTAGTTGGCTAGAATACCTCTCAATACTCCTCGGTTGAGGAATCCAATAAATTTTCGAGATTCCCCGAACCCCCTAAAAAAAGGGAGGATCTGCTCTTAACTGAGCAGTATTGGAATATGTCTCTATTTAAAAGCTTTTGTTGCGTTAGAGTAAAGTTATAACGCACCCTACACCTGGTTAAAATTTAATTCAAATTTAACTGAATGTTATTGTTGGTCGGTTAAGAAATTGAAGTTTTCTTAATCGACTTTTGCTATTTATAAACGGAAGTGGTAAGTTTTCAATGATTTTATCTATACAAATAATAATCTATTCTTATCTATTTATTTTACGGATTGGCTGTCAATTTAATGCATTAATATTTTGAGATGTTATGATTTGTTGAGAATTATTTTAAAAAGGATAGGAGTTGTAATATGAGTAACACATCATCACCGAGTTATCCAAGCAAGTCGAAAATGTTGCAGGGTCTGTTTTCGGAAGCATATAAAACTGCAAAACAGGGAATACGTGGGGATAGAGTTCTCGCTCAAAAAAGCAAGGTGGAGGAAAGATTAGAAATTTGCTTTAACTGCGAAAAGTATAATGCTGAAGATAAGCGTTGTACCATATGTGGGTGTTTCATGCTGGTCAAAGCAAATGTCGAAACTTCAGAATGCCCTGATGGTAAGTGGTAATTTAGCTTTATAGGCAATAATTTTATGGTGGTTAAATCTCTTGTTGAGTATCCCGATTCCTTGTTGAGAGAAGTATCAACAAAAGTTGATGTTTTTGATTCAGATTTGCAAGTTTTGATTAATGATTTAATTGATACAATGCTTGCAGAAGATTCGATGGGATTAGCTGCACCTCAAATTGGAGAATTGAAGCGAGTATTTGTTTTAAACAAGAAGCGTATTGCGGGTGATAAAAATCAGAAATATCAATCTGAAGATATATTATGTGTCGTTAATCCTGAAATTAATTTTCAAGAAAATCCAATTGATTCTAGCGAAGGATGTTTAAGCTTTCCAGGAAGACGAGAAATTGTTAAACGTTTTAGCAGTATTGAAATACAGGCTTTAAATCAACAAAATCAATCTTTTAAGCTTAGTGGTGATGGAATGTTATCGATTTTAATTCAACATGAAATCGACCATTTGAATGGGATTCTTTTTATTGATAAGAAATAGATTAGGTAATAGGTAATAGTAATAGGTAATAGGTAATAGTTAATAGGTAATTATCTGATTAATTGCGCTTGTTTATTAAAAAACTGACGTGAAAGACTAGTAGTCAGTAATATCGTTGTTAATAGGTTGCTGAGTGCGACCATGAACATAAGTAATATTTGATAAGATGCTGCTTCTGATGCAGGTTGGAACGGAGTTTTATCGTAATCAACACCGCTAATTATTAACCCACTCATGAAATCGGGTATTGTTACCATTCCAATTATCATCATTTGATTGATGGTGGGCATTAAACTGGCCCGTATTGAGTCTTTTTTATACTGTTTAATTGCTTGTTGCGGAGTTGCACCTAAACTTAGATGAGTTTCTATCTCAGCATGACTTGCATTGATTGTGCTGACCAACCTTTCGCCTGCGATCGCAGCTGCATTCATGGCATTACCTAATACAAATCCGGCTAGAGGAATCACGTATTGTGGTTGAAACCATCTATCGGGCTGAATTATCAGAAAACTTGTATAAATCAAGGTGAATGCGGTACTTACCAACATCGAACCCCAGACCAAAAGTAAAACTCCCGGTATTTTCTGACTAATACGATTTTTGGCGATAATCGCTGCAAGAGTTAGCATTACTGCTAAAATCGCCAAAACAGCCCAAAGGTTATTTAAGGCAAGAATGAAGTCTAAAATGTACCCTAATACTACTAACTGTAGGATGGTTCTGACAGTAGCGAGAGCTAAATTTAATTCCAGCCCGATTTTTTGCCACATAGATAAACCAATGGCTATAACCATTAATCCAGAAGCAATAGCCAAGTCTAAGAAATCTAATTTTATTAGTTCGGACATCAAAGTTGCTAAATAAAATTCTTTCTATTTTTACGATGAATTCTTTCTCAGGATAAATGTAACCAAAAAAGTTACTAACTAATTAAATCAAATTCTCAGTATTTCTTCTCTGATACAGTTAGGAACCCGACGTATCAATATACGAAGCCAAATGCTTTAGACAACAGTAGAACCTAAATGTTATATTGCCCATAATTAAGTGAAACTCTTGTTGATTGGGTATTATGAGCGACAGTCTTAAACAGCAAATATGATTAAAAATTTAACAAGTCATTCAGCACTATCATCTATCTTCATATAACAAAAAAGCTCATGATACAAAGTGTAAATTCTATTCCTGCTTTCGATAATAAACAGCAATATTCTACTATCGCCGCAGAAGTAAGTGAAGCAGTTTTGGAAGTTCTATCTTCGGGACGTTATATTGGTGGCCCTTTAGTGGAAGGATTGGAGCGTAAGCTTGCAGCTTATACAAATGTCAGTGAATGCGTAGCTTGTAATTCAGGTACCGATGCTCTTTAC